>NZ_WJRS01000015.1:0-131072 GCF_028895205.1 Pseudomonas sp. ITEM 17296
CTGGCTTGAGCAACAATACGAACAGCAGGAGCAACAATGGATAACCCACGCAAGATCGCCCTCCTGGCGGTCGCTCTGGCCGTGCTTGGCCTCGGTGGCCTGGCCTGGACCGGCAACCTCGGCCAGGCCTCGAGCGGCGAAGCCCAGCACGACGCGCATGGCGAAGACGGCCACGGCCACGATGACGAGCAGGCCGAAGAAGGCCACGCCGACGAGGAAGGCAAATTGCACCTCTCCAGCGCCCAGATCGAGGCGGCTGGCGTGCAGTTGGTAGCTGCCGGCCCCCGCGAGCTGGGCACCGCCATCAGCTACCCGGGTGAGATCCGTTTCGATGAAGACCGCACCGCGCATGTCGTGCCGCGTGTACCGGGCGTGGTCGAGTCGGTGCAGGCCGACCTCGGGCAGGCGGTAAAGCGCGGCCAGGTGCTGGCAGTGATCGCCAGCCAGCAGATTTCTGACCTGCGCAGCGAACAACAGGCAGCCCAGCGCCGCCTGGAACTGGCGCGTCTGACCTTCCAGCGCGAACAGCAGCTGTGGCAGGAACGCATCAGCGCCGAACAGGACTACCAGCAGGCTCGCCAAGTGTTGCAGGAGGCCGAGATCGCGCTGGCCAATGCTCGGCAAAAGGTCGCGGCAGTCGGCCCCGCCGGCGCCGGCAATCGCTATGAGTTACGCGCACCCTTCGACGCGGTGGTGGTGGAAAAACACATGAGCGTGGGCGAGGTGGTCGACGCCTCCAGCAACGCGTTCACACTGTCCGACCTGAGCCGGGTCTGGGCCACCTTCGCCGTCGCCCCCCGCGACTTGAACCGTGTCGTCACCGGGCGCAGCGTCACGGTCAGTGCGCCGGACCTGGGCGCCGAGGTCGAGGGCACGGTCAATTACGTCGGCAGCCTGCTGGGTGAACAAAACCGCGCCGCCACCGTGCGCGCCACCTTGGCCAACCCCAACGGTGCCTGGCGCCCTGGGCTGTTCGTGAACATTGCGGTCAGCGTCGAGCGGTCGACCGCCGCCGTGGTGGTGCCGGAAAGCGCGTTGCAGACCTGGGAGGAGCAGACCGTGGTGTTCGTGCGTACCGAGCAAGGCTTCGAGGCACGCCCGGTGACGACAGGGCGCCGCGACGCCGGCCAGGTAGAACTCGTCGCCGGCCTGGCTGCAGGCACTCAGGTCGCTGCCGCCGGCAGCTTCGTCCTCAAGTCGGAGCTTGGCAAAGGCTCCGCCGAGCACAGCCATTGAAACCGGGGACGACGCCATGTTCGAACGCCTGATCCAATTCGCCATCGAGCAGCGCCTGGTGGTGATGCTTGCCGTGCTGCTGATGGCTGCGGTGGGTATCCACAGCTACCAGAAACTGCCCATCGATGCCGTGCCGGACATCACCAACGTCCAGGTGCAGATCAACACCGCCGCGCCCGGTTACTCGCCATTGGAGACCGAGCAGCGCATCACCTTCGCCATCGAAACGGCCATGGCCGGCCTGCCAGGCCTCAAGCAGACCCGTTCGCTGTCCCGCTCGGGCTTGTCCCAGGTCACGGTGATCTTCGATGACGGCACCGACCTGTTCTTCGCCCGTCAATTGGTCAACGAGCGTCTGCAGGTGGCCCGTGAACAGTTGCCCGACGGCATCGAGGCGGGCATGGGGCCGATTTCCACAGGGCTGGGCGAGATCTTCTTGTGGACCGTCGAGGCCGAGGAGGGCGCGCTCAAGGACGACGGTACGCCCTACACCCAGACCGACCTGCGGGTGATCCAGGACTGGATCATCAAGCCGCAGCTGCGCAATGTGCCGGGGGTGGCCGAGGTCAACAGCATTGGCGGCCATGCCAAGCAGTACTTGATCGCACCGGAGCCCAAGCGCCTGGCGGCCTACAAGCTCACCCTCAATGACTTGATCGCGGCACTGGAGCGCAACAACGCCAACGTGGGGGCCGGCTACATCGAGCGCAATGGCGAGCAGTTGCTGATCCGCGCACCGGGCCAGTTGGACTCCGCCGAGGACATCGCCAACATCGTCATCGCCAGCGTCGACGGCACTCCGATACGCGTCAGCCATGTCGCTCAGGTTGGCCTGGGCCAAGAGCTGCGCTCTGGGGCTGCGACTGAAAATGGCCGTGAGGTAGTGCTGGGCACGGTGTTCATGCTGATCGGCGAGAACAGTCGCACGGTCTCCCAGGCGGTGGCGGCCAAGCTGGTCGAGATCAACCGCAACCTGCCCAAGGGCGTGGTCGCGGTGACGGTGTATGACCGTACCAACCTGGTGGAAAAAGCCATCGCCACGGTGAAGAAAAACCTGATCGAAGGCGCGATCCTGGTCATCGCCGTGTTGTTCCTGTTCCTGGGCAACATCCGCGCTGCGGTCATTACCGCCATGGTCATCCCGTTGTCGATGCTGTTTACCTTCACGGGCATGTTCAGCAACAAGGTCAGTGCCAACCTCATGAGCCTCGGCGCGCTGGACTTCGGCATCATTGTCGATGGCGCGGTGGTGATCGTCGAGAACGCCATTCGCCGCCTGGCTCACGCCCAGCAGCGCCATGGCCGCATGCTGACCCGCGCCGAGCGCTTCCATGAAGTGTTTGCCGCCGCCCGTGAAGCACGGCGCCCGCTGATCTACGGGCAGTTGATCATCATGGTGGTGTACCTGCCGATCTTTGCCCTGACCGGGGTCGAGGGCAAGATGTTCCACCCCATGGCCTTCACCGTCGTGATCGCCCTGCTGGGTGCCATGATCCTCTCGGTGACCTTCGTGCCGGCGGCGCTGGCGCTGTTCGTGACCGGCAAGGTCAAGGAAGAAGAAGGCTTGGTCATGCGCACCGCGCGCCAGCGCTATGCACCGGTGCTGGGCTGGGTGTTGGGCCGGCGCAAGCTGGCGTTCGCCGGGGCGGCAGCGCTGGTGGTGTTGTCCGGGGTGATGGCCAGCCGCATGGGCAGCGAGTTTATCCCCAGCCTCAGCGAGGGCGACTTTGCCCTGCAGGCGCTGCGCGTGCCAGGCACCAGCCTGACGCAGTCGGTAGACATGCAGCAGCGCCTGGAGCGGGCGATCATTGCCCAGGTGCCGGAAGTGGAGCGCGTGTTCGCCCGCACCGGCACTGCCGAAATCGCCTCGGACCCGATGCCGCCGAACATCTCTGACGCCTACGTAATGCTGCGTCCGCCCGCGCAATGGGCCGACCCGAGCAAGCCACGTGAGGCGCTGATTGCCGAAGTGCAGCGCGCCGCGGCCAGTGTGCCGGGCAGCAATTACGAGCTGTCGCAACCGATCCAGTTGCGCTTCAACGAACTGATCTCGGGTGTGCGCAGTGATGTGGCCGTCAAAGTGTTTGGGGACGACATGGACGTGCTCAACCAGACCGCCGCGCAAATCGCCAGCAGCCTGCAGCGTGTGCCGGGCGCCTCGGAGGTCAAGGTCGAGCAGACCACAGGCCTGCCGGTGCTGACCATTGATATCGACCGTGACAAGGCCGCCCGCCATGGCCTCAATGTCGGCGACGTGCAAGACGCCATCGCCATTGCCGTGGGGGGGCGTAAGGCAGGCACGCTGTATGAGGGCGACCGACGTTTCGACATGGTGGTGCGCCTGCCCGAGACTGTGCGTACCGATGTCGACGGGCTTTCCAGCCTGCTGATACCGGTACCGGCGAGCAGTGCAGCCGGCGCTGCCCAGATCGGTTTCATCCCGCTGTCGCAGGTCGCGACGTTGAACCTGCAACTGGGGCCTAACCAGGTCAGCCGTGAGGATGGCAAGCGCGTGGTGGTGGTGAGTGCCAACGTGCGTGGCCGCGACCTTGGCTCGTTCGTGCAGCAGGCCGAGCAGGCCCTGATCGAGCAGGTGCAGATACCGCCCGGTTACTGGACGCGCTGGGGCGGCCAGTTCGAGCAGTTGCAGTCGGCCGCCGAGCGTCTGCAGGTGGTAGTGCCGGTGGCCTTGCTGTTGGTGTTGGCCTTGCTGCTGATGATGTTCAACAACCTCAAGGATGGCTTGCTGGTGTTCACCGGTATTCCGTTTGCCTTGACCGGTGGGGTACTGGCGCTGTGGTTGCGGGATATTCCATTGTCTATTTCCGCAGGGGTGGGCTTCATCGCGCTGTCGGGGGTGGCGGTGCTCAATGGTCTGGTGATGATTGCCTTTATCCGCAGCCTGCGCGAGGAAGGGCGCACGTTGCGGGTGGCGGTCGAGGAGGGCGCGTTGACGCGCTTGCGGCCGGTGCTGATGACCGCGTTGGTGGCCTCGCTGGGGTTCATCCCGATGGCATTGGCCACGGGGACCGGGGCGGAAGTGCAGCGGCCCCTGGCGACCGTGGTGATTGGCGGGATCCTGTCGTCCACGGCGTTGACGTTGCTGGTGTTGCCGGCGTTGTACCAATGGGCGTATCGGCGGGAAGAGGTGGAGGAAGGCTGATAATGCCGGGGCCGCTGTGCGGCCCATCGCCGGCAAGCCAGCGCCTACAGGTACCGCGCCTTTTCTGGCTGGCGCACTACCTGTAGGCGCTGGCTTGCCGGCGATGGGCTGCAGAGCAGCCCCAAAATCTCAAACGCTGCTCCGCACCCCAGGCCGCACGCTCTCTATGCCGGCCTCATCATGCAACGAAATGCGCGACGTCTCCGGCAATGCCAACCCTCCCACCAAAGCCACCAGCGCAATCACCACCAGGTAAAACGCCGGTGCCAGGCTGCTACCCGTCTGCCCAATCAACCAGGTCGCCACCAACGGCGCAGTGCCACCGAATAGCGTATAGGCCACGTTGTAGGTAATCGCCGACGCGGTATAGCGGGTCCGTGTCGGGAAGCTTTCCGACAGCAATGCCGCAGTCACCACCCCGCTGCACAGCGCACCCACGGCCAGCAGAATCACCCCCAGCAGCGCCCCGGACAGTGAGCCGGAACTGGCCAGCCAATACGCCGGGAACACACAGACCATCACCCACAGGCAGGTGAAACCAATGGTCTTGCGCCGCCCCACCCGGTCAGAAAACGCCCCAGCCAGCGGACAGCCGATGGCAGCGAACAACAACGCCACTGTGGTTACCAGCAGCGATTGCGCACGGGTGAGGTTGCCGACCAGTTGCAGGTAGGTGGCAAAGTAGGTGGTGAACATATAGAACGACAGCGCCGTCAGCGAGATGAACGCCCCCAGGTTGCGGATAGCCCGGCCATGGTTGCGCAGGGTCTCCTTGAGCGGCGAGTGCTCGTGTTCTTTGCCCTGGGCCACGGCTTCGCGGAACGCCGGGGTTTCTTCCATGCGCCAGCGCAAGTACAGGCCAACCAGGCCCAACGGGGCGGCGATCAGGAAAGGCACGCGCCAGCCCCAGGCGTTCATCGCCTCGGCCGTCAGGTTCGCTTCCAGGCCGTAGGCGATCACCGCCGCGCAGGCAAAGGCAGAAAAGGTCGAGACCGGCACGAAGCTGCCGTAGAACGCGCGCTTGTCGTTGGGCGCATGCTCCATCAGGTAGGCGCAGGCGCCGGCGTACTCGCCACCCGCCGAGAAGCCTTGCAGGCAACGGGCCAGGGTCAACAGCACGGGGGCCGCCAGGCCAATGCTGGCATAGGTCGGCAGCAAGCCGATCAAGGTGGTGGAGCCGGCCATCAGCAAGATGGTCAGCGACAGGATGCGCTTGCGCCCCAGGCGGTCACCCAGTGCGCCGAACACGATACCGCCGAGCGGGCGCAGGGCAAACGCCACGGCAAACACAGCGAAGGTCTTGAGCAAAGCCACGCTGGCATCTTCACTGGCGAAGAACTGGCTGGCAATCAGCGTGGCGAGAAAGCCATAGACGGCAAAGTCGAACCACTCGACGAAGTTGCCGATGGCAGAGGCGGCGATCACCCGGCGCAGGGTGGCGGGGGATACCTCATGAGGTGCGGACATGTGGGAGCTCTCCGGTTTCCATTGGCAGCCTGAATGAACGTGACGCGGTCGGGCCGCGTCATCATTGTTGTGCTTGCCAGTAGATCGGTGAGCGCCTGCGGGGGCTTCGTCGAGGGCGACACTGGGATGTCTGTTTCAACCAGGCAGGCTACTGCCGGCCAACCTTCCACGGGGCATAGTCGAGTTCGCTGTAGCCTTCGGCTGTGCCTTGCTCATTGGTGCTGAAGCCCGGCATCGTGCTCAGGTCGAGCTTCATGCAACGGCTGTTGAGCTGCGCCTGCAGGTTGCCGTCCAGGCGGAAGGCCGCTTCACGCAGGCGGGTTGGGGAAAGCTGCACCAGGCAACCCTCGACCTTGCCTTGGGCATTGGCCTGGTAGAACACCGTCGCCTTGCCGATGCTGGTGACCGGCTGATCGCGCAGCAGCTGTTGCCAGAAGTACTCGCGCTGGGCGTTGGCGCGTTGGCGCGCACTGCCGGGGGCCTGGATAGACGCGGGCAGCTGGACGATGATCGGTGCGCGTACGTCGAGCGTTGCCTCGCCGCCGAACAGCGACGCAGGCACGACCGGGTAAATGGTCTTCCAGCACAGTGCCTCGACCAGGTTGGCCAACGCCTGATGGTCGGAGGGCATGACGTCGGCGGGCAGCAGCGCGCCGTATTTGAACGGGGCCTTGCTGGCCTTGCAGGCGACTGGGGCGCTGTGCCGGTCGAAGGTGACCTGCAGGGTGACGGCGCCCAGCTGCTCGCCAGTTGGGGCCAGGGCAATGCTGCGCTCCAAGGCGCGCTGCATCTCGACAGTGAAGGTTTTGAACGCCTGCGCATCGGCGGCTGCCTGAGTGTCCGTGGGCGGGGACGCTTGGCAGCCAGCCAGGGCAATCAGAGCCGCGCTCAGGAGCGCGGGGGGCAGAGTTTTGAACACGTAAACTTCCTTGCTGAAACGGTAGCCGGGTGTCTTCGTGAGCCGGCGGGTCATGAACGTGGCAGCTTATCACTGGCAGCGCTGCCACGGGATAACCCCCGTGGCAGCGCTGTTCGATCAGAAGCGCATGTCCAGCGCCACCTCGAAGGTACGCGGAGCACCCATGTAGTACTGGGAGCTGTAGGCCTGCTTGGCATACACCTCGTCGGTCAGGTTGCGTACCCGCCCGGTCACTGTGGTGTGCTCATCCAGCCGGTAGCGGGCGAAGGCACCGAACAGCGTGTAGGCCGGTGCCTTTAGGGTATTGGCATTGTCGGCATACACCGAGCCCACGTAGCGCCCATCGACCCCCGCCGACCACGCGGACGTGAAGCTGTAGGTCAGCCACAGGTTAGCGACGCTGGCCGGTACGTTGACCGGCGTATTGCCCTTGCGTGACACCGATACCCCGTTGACCGCTTCGTTGAACGTGTCGTACTGCGCATCGACGTAGGCGTAGTTGGCCTCGGCCAGCAGTTTCGGCGTGACCTGCAGCCGCCCTGACAGCTCGACGCCGCGCGAGGTCTGCTGCCCGGCCTGCACCGTCTGGTTGGCATCGTTGGAGTCACGCACGGCAAAGTCCTTGCGCACGATCTGGTACAGCGCCAGCGTGGCGGCGCCGCGGCCGTCGAGGAAGTCGAACTTGCTGCCGACCTCCCATTGCTCGCCCTTGGACAGGTCGAACAGGCCGACGTTGGAGTAGGTCGCCGCTGCCAGTGAGCCGGCTGGCAGATCGGCCGAGCTGCTGTACTGCGCGTACACACTGGCACTGGGCGTCAGCGCGTAGGTCAGGCCGATGCGCCCGGAAAGCGGCTCCCAGCGGCGCTCGAAAAACGCCGGCGAGGTGGGCGAGACCGTTCCGTAGTTGGTCACTTGCATGTCCAGGTAGTCATAGCGCAGGGCAGTCAGCAAGGCCAGGCGATCGGTCAGTTGCAGGCGGTTTTCGGCAAACACCGCGCGGTTGGTGACTTCGTGACGACGCTGCTTGGTCAGGCCGGCATTCACCACGGGGATGTCGTCGAAACTGCCAGGGTCGAAATGGTCGGGGTCGACGACGTCGCTCCAGCTGCTCGACGTCGGGTAAAGGGTCTGGCGCATGCGCGAGTATTCCAGCCCTAGCGACCATTGGCTGGCGAAGCCGAACAGTGTGTTGTCATGGCGCAACTCGATGCGATCGCCCAACAGGTTCTGGTCGTGGCTTTGCAGGTAGGGGCTGCTGCGCTGCACATTGCCATTGGCGGTGTAGCTGTAGCGTTCAACGTTGCGGTAGTCGCGCTGGGCGTTGTAGTGGTACAGCGTGTTCTGCACGCTGGTGCTGTCGCTGAGCTGGTAGTCGAGGATCGAACGCAGCCAGCGTACCCGCTGTTCGTAGCGCCCGTCCGCGACGTTGTAGTTTTCGAAGCGGCGGCTTTTGTCGATCTTCATCGTGCTGCGGCCCGGCAGGATCGGCGAACCCCAGTACGGGCTGTCTTCGCGGTCTTCCTGGTACTCCAGCGCGAGGGTGTGGGTGAGGTTGGGCGCCAGGTCGCTGAGTACCGAAAACGCCAGGCTGTCGGTGTTGCGCTGGTTACGGTCGATGTAGCCGTTGCCCTGGCCCCGGCTGAAGTCCAGGCGCATGAAGTGGCGGGCGTCGGCGGGGTTGCTGGCCAGCGCCTGATTGATGCCGAAGGCCACTTCTGAGTCATCGAAACTGCCGTAGCGCAGGCGGCCATCGATGATCTGCTGATCGCGGCTGGCAAGCTTGGTGATGTAGTTGATCGAGCCGCCCACGGCCCCCGCGCCATGCAGGAAAGAGGACGGCCCGCCGATCAGTTCGACCCGGTCGAGTACCCAGGCATCCACTGGCCGGGTGGCACTGCTGTAGCCCAGGTTGATGCCGTTGTAGAGCTGGGTGACCTGGTTCTGGGTGAAGCCCCGGTAGGCGACGAAACCGCCATAACCGGGGTTGGCCGAGGCGTTGACGCCGGTCATGGCGTTGATCACGTCCTGGCTGTCCTTGGCGCCGTGCGCCTCGATCAGGCGGCGGTCCGAGACGCTGACCGATGCCGGGGTTTCCCGTGCGGTGAGGCCCAGGCGCGAACCGGTTTGGATCGGCTCGTCCAGTTGCACACCGGAGGGGGCGTCGCGTTCGCCATCGATGGTGGTGGCGTTGAGTTCGACCGGGGCAGTGTCGGCCCAGGCGAAGGTGCAAGTGCCCATGAGGAGCACCAGGGAGGTCTTGCGGATCATGTTGTCGTGTCTTCCACGCAAAAGTCATGGCTGACCGCGAGCGCGCACAGGCGCACCCGCTTGAGGTCAGGCGAACAGAAGGGCTGCGGGAAGCGCGGCGGGGGAGGCGCGGGGGTTGAGGGCAGGGCGCAAGTAGCGCGGCGGCGGTTGTGCCCAGCTGCGCACGACAATGGGCGAGGTGGCCCCGGACTGGGGCGGCAGGAACGCCCAGCCGGTGTGGGCAAGCGGCACTGCCAGGCCGAACGAGGAGCACACAGGGCAGTCGAGCTGAGCCATGTGCTGGTCGCCACCGGCGTTGTCCAGGTTGATGGCCGGGCCGTGGTCACTGCTGATCGAACAGAAACCACCCTCGAGGCCCGCCAGGCGCAGGCCACTCATCTGGCCGTGATGCAGGCCGCACAGCAATAGGCTGAACAGGACGCTGGCATAAAGCGTCCAGGCGGTCAGCGTGCGGGTCTGCCGGGTGGTTTTCATGGCGGCGAATCTATCACCCGAATGCGTGATCGGGTAGCCCTGGTGACGCAAAATGCTGGGGTGCAAAGCACCCCGCTTGGCTCAGGCCGCGCGCTCCAGCACGTCCAGCAGGTCGGCAAACTCCAACGCCAGCTTGTGCCGCGGCGCCATGTGCACCAGCGGCACCGACGCCTGGTGCGACTCGCGCATCTTGATCGAGCTGCTCAGGTACACCGGCAGCACCGGAACCCCTTCACCGCGCAACTGATCGACCAGTGTCTGGTGCAGTGCCGTGCGCCCGGCGAACTGGTTGACGACCACGCCCTCCACCTGCAGCGCTGGGTTGTGGTCCTGGCGCAGCTCCTCCACTTCGGCCATGACGCTGTGCAGCGCATGGCGCGAGAAGCTGTCGCAGTCGAATGGAATCAACAGGCGTTCGGCGGCCACTAGGGCGCTGAAGGTGTAGAAGTTCAGCGCCGGCGGCGTGTCGATGTAGATCCGCTCGTAGTCTTCTGCCAATTCCACCAGCAGCTTGCGCAGCTTGTTGATCTTGAACTTGCTCTCCAGCTTGCTTTGCAGGTCGCTGAGGTCGGGGCTGGCGGTGATCAGGTGCAGGTTGCTGTAGCGGGTTTCGGTAATCGCCACACGGGGCTTTTTGCCGTGCGCGGTGGCGGAAGACAAGGTCTGGCGGAAGAAGTCGGCAATGCCCGAGGGGATGGCGTCATTGACTAGGCCGGTCAGGTAGTAGGTGGCATTGGCCTGCGGGTCGAGGTCGACGAGCAAGGTCCGATAGCCTTCAGCGGCACTGGCGGCAGCCAGGTTGCAGGCGATGCTCGACTTGCCGACGCCACCTTTCTGATTGAAAACCACACGACGCATGAGACGCTCATCCATGAAGAGTGAAAATGTCAGGTTGGGGTCAATCCTATGACTGAAACACGACAGTTTTATGACAAGGCTTGTAACAACTTTTGCGAAGGGTCTGGCCGTGACGGTCTGCGCGGGTTTCAGGGCTGAACTCGCGCGACACACACCCGATTGCGCCCATTCTGTTTGGCCGCGTACAGCGCCCGGTCCGCCTCGCTCAATGCATCGCCAGGCTCGCTGCCGGTGCCGCCCGGCCAATGCGCAACCCCCAGCGAAATCGTCACCGCGCCCACGGGTTCCACCGGCGTATCCTGCACCGTTACCCGTAGCCGTTCTGCCACTGCTGCCGCAACCGCCAGGCTTGCCCCCGGCAGCAGCATGAGAAACTCCTCGCCTCCGGTGCGGCAAAGCAGGTCGCCCTCTCGGCAACAGCGGCGCATCAGCTCGGCCAGCCGCTGCAGTACCTGATCGCCCACCTCATGCCCATGGCCGTCGTTTACCCGCTTGAAGTGGTCAATATCGAGCACGATGGCCGAAAAAGCCCGCCCTTCGGCCTGCAGCAACGACAGGCTGAATTCCAGGTTGCGGCGGTTGCCCAGCCCGGTCAGTGGGTCGGTCTGGGCATCGCGGTTAAGCCGGCCGATGCGCTCTTGCAGCAGGTTGAGCCCGAACAGCAGCGCACGCTTGAGCTCAGCCGCCTCGAAGTACCAGGCCGGCACCCGATGCAGGCGCTCGGCGGTGCCTGCGCGGTCCATCGACCTGGCCCCGGCCGCCAATTGCCAGAGTGGCCGAGCGATGGTCATCGCCAGCCACCACAGCACCAGGCTGCCCACCAGCGCCAGCGGCGCCGAGGTGCCGATAACGTTGAGCACAAGGTGGCTCAAGGGCGCCACGGTCTGCGCCAGCGGCTGCTGCGCCACCACACCCCAGCCAGCGCTCGGCACCGTGGCAAACCCTGCCAGCATTTCCACGCCCTGGCTGTTGGTCAGTTGGCGGGTGCCGCTGTCCAGGGTCGCCAGTTGATCGATCAGCGGGTTGCCTTCCACCACCGTTCCCACTCGCTGGTTGTCCGCGTGATAGAGCAGGCGGCGGTTGCGGTCGACCACATAGAGGTACGAGCCGTCCTTGTAGAAGTGCTCGCCCAGCAGGCTGTTGAGGATGTTGCGCTCGCGCAGGTACAGGCTGCCACCGACGTAGCCCAGGTAACGCCCATTGGCATCGAAGATCGGCTGCGACAGTGCCACCACCAGGTTGTTGGCGGTGGACAGGTAGGGCGTCGACACCAGGGCCTTGCGCCCTTGCAAGGCCTCCTGAACCCCGGGCGACTGCACCTTGGTATTGAGGTAGTGGCGCAATGAGGCAGGGGAGATTGCCCGCAGGATCCCGTCGGCATCGACTACGAACGTCGAGTTGAAGGCCAGGCCCTGGTGCAGCACGCGGTCGGTCTCCGCCTGCAGCGCGGCGGCATCAGCCAACTGGCGGGCTTGCACGCCGGCACTGAACGACAACTGCTGCAAGGCACTGGCGATGAAGGTCTCGGTGATCGACGCCAGCTTCGCCGCGTACACCCGGTTGGCCTCCAGGGCGTGGTCGATCAGCAACTGACGCTGAACCCGGTAGCTGGCGAAATAACTGGCGCACAGCATCAGCAGCGCGGTGAGGGCGCAGAGAATCAGAATGAGCGAGCGTAAATCCAGGCGCAATCCGTGCTTGGGGTGTGGCAATCCTGACCTCACTGGTACGAAAAGGGAGTAACCCTGCTGCTTGTAGGTGTAGTGCGTTATTGTCGCCGTAGCGGTGAGTTACGTCGATCAGGAACCTGCTTTTTCCAGTTCAGCCAGCTCATCTTCGACCTGCTGCATGCGCTGCTCGGCCAATGCCTGCACCTGGGTGTCGCGGGCGGTTTCGCGCATCAGCGCGGTCAGTTTTTCGCTCAGGCGCTTGCCGGCCTCAGTCTCTTCAAGTGCGCGGGCCTTGGCCGGGTCCTGCATGGCTTCGACGATGCTGGCGAATTCAGCGTCGCTGAAATTCGTTTCGCTGTAGAGCTTGAACAAGTCCTGGCGCTGGTCTTCGACCGTCAGGTGTTTGCGCAGCACCTCACGGATGCGCGCCTCGGGCACCTGCGGGTGGGCTGGGGCCAGCAACGACGCCATGCGGTCGATGTTGTGCTCATAGGCGTCCTGCAGCGGCAGCTTGGCCAGAATCTGCGCTTCGCGGGAGGGTTGCTGGTCGCAGGCGGCGAGGGCGGTGATCAGCAGCAGGGGCAGTAGCAACGTCTGGAGGCGGGGCATGGGGTGGCCTGGTTGGGCGGTCTAGGCCTGCGATTATACCGGGGTCTTGATCGCGATGAGCCCAGAATTTGCCATGGGCGGCGCGCTGGGGTAGAACCTTTGCCCTCGACTCATTGCCTGTAGCCCACATGCCGAACTGGATCATCCAACCCGTCCCGCGTGACGCCATCGACGAGGTGGTCGTTTTTGTCGACAGCGCCCGCCGCGAACTTTTCCCGCAGCTTGCCGACGCACCGTTGCCCCCTGACTTGGCTCGCTTCGCCGAGACTTACCTAGACGGCGAAGGCGTGTTTCTCGAAGCCCGCGATCAGGGCCGTTTGGTGGCCGTGATCGGCTATGTGCCCTATGACCATCGCTTCGCACAACTCGACTATCAGCGGGTGTGCGTGGTCGAGGTGGTGCGCTTGTTCGTGTTGCCGGCCTATCGACGCCATGGCCTCGCCGCCGCCTTGTTCGCCGCCTTGCGCGGTGCGGCTGAACAGGCGGGTGTCGAATGCCTGTACCTGCACACCCACCCGTTCCTCCCGGGCGCGATTGCCTTCTGGGAACGCCAGGGGTTCGCGGTGATCGATGTGGAGCAGGACCCCGTCTGGCAGACCACCCATATGCAGCTGACGCTGGCATGACGTCGCCATAATCGGTCAGAAACCGCCTACAGCTGTTGTTGTGGAGTGTTCAACGCGTTCATTTCCATAACGCACCTGCTTGCTTACCGTCTCCCTCAAGGCTTACCCAACGCCCCCAAGGGAGATTCACCGATGCCACACATGGCCCTGTACAAGCTCAAACTGCTGGACGAATTCGAAGACTGCAGAGACCCGTGGTCGTTCGGCCACTTCGAAAACAGGCTGATGGATTTGTGGCGGGGTGCCACGCGCCACGACGCCAAGGGCATCATCAATGCGGCGCACAAGGAAGGGCGTTGGCCCAATACGGTGAAGCGCTACCTGCTGACCAACTACAAGGCGTTCGGCAATGTCAGCGCAGAATTGGAGCAGACCTTTATGGAAGTGCTTGCTGCGATGACCTCGAAGGAAAAAGCCGAATGGGGCTTGCAGCCGCTATCCGCTGCAGCGTCTTGAACCGGGGGGCTGCTGCGCAGCCCGTCACCGGCACGTTGGTGCGAAGCCTGGGTCCCTGAACGAAGATCAGAACCCGCCGCCCAGCGGCCATTCGACCGCCAGGCGGATCTGGTCACCATCCAGCTCCGCCTGCGCCGTGTTCCCCCGGTGCGCGTTATGCCGTACCGAGAACGTGGTGCCCTTGGCCTTGCCACTCTGCACCACATAGCGCGCTTCCAGGTCGCGCTCCCAGTGCTTGCCACCCTTGCCATACCCCAGGTACGCGTAGCCGCCGGTGGGGTCGACATGCGTGCCATCGATATCGAACCCGCGCACGTACAGCGCCGTCAGGTTCAACCCGGGCACACCGTAGGCGCCCATGTTCAGGTCATAGCGCGCCTGCCATGACTTCTCGTTCGGTGCATTGAAGTCCGACATCTGCACGGCGTTGGCGATATAGATCGCGCCACGCGTCACATAGTCGAACGGTGTATTGCCGTCTACCTGCTGCCAGCCCAGGCTGAACCCGTGCGGCCCCTGGTTGTAACGCGACACCAGGCTCCAGGTGGTGTTGTCGATGCCCCCGGACAGCGCCTTGCCGGTGTCGGTGGTGCGGTACAGGTTGAGGTCGAGGCTCAAGCTGCGCCGGTCATCCAGTGCGTGGGTCAGGGTGCTGCCCAGGTAGTGCTGGTTCCAGCTGTCCTCGTAGCGCGAGGTATACAGGCTGGCGCTGAAGGCCGCGCCGGGGTTCCAGACCACGCCGGCCAGGTCGAAGGCATTGCCCTGGCGGCCATTGGAATAGTTCACCACGAACCCTTGATCGTGGCTTGAAGCGTTGCGATCCGCGTTTTCATTGAAGTGGCCGGCCACCAGCCGAAGCGTGTCGATCTCGTTGCTGGTGAGGAAAAACCCCGTCGCGGTCTCGGGCAGCAAGCGGCTGTCGGACGAACTGAAGACCGGGGTTTTCACCCGCTGCTCGCCGTACGACAGCACCGTGTTCGACACCCGCATCTTCAAGGCTGCGCCTGCTCGGCTGTATTCGTTTTTCGGGTGCCCGTCGTTGTCGATGCCCAGCAAGCGCGCCTTGCCGGCACGGCCACCGCCGCTGTCGAGCTGTACGCCCAGATAAGCGTGGGCATCGACACCGACGCCGATCAGGCCTTGGGTAAAGCCAGACTGCAAGGTCCCCATCAAACCGTAGGCCCATTCCTCAGCTTTGCCGCTACGTTCGTCGCGTGGCTTGTAGGCATTGCGCGCACTGCTGTTGCGCCCGCCATGCTTGTAGTCGCGCTGGTCGAACACGCTGCGGTTGAGGATGCTCCAGCTGGCGTCTTCTACCAAACCGTTGCTCTGGGACTGAGCGGAGTCAGCCAATGCGAGCGGGGTAAGCCCGAGCAGAGGCAGGGCCAGCAACAGCCGGCTCATTGCCCGGCCCCCAGCTTCTGCAGTTGCGCTTCGAAGCGGGTTTTCGCCCGTGCAGGCAGGCTGGCAGGCAGTGTGGCCGGCGCCGCGTCACCCACCTGGATCACCATCACCATGCCCATCGCCAAGTGCGGAATGCACTGGATACCGTACATGCCGGGTACGCTGAAGGTGTGCTCGTAGGGCTGGTTGAGCTTGCTCTTGAACGCCTCAGCGCCCTGCGGCAGCAACCCCGGCACACTGGCTGCGTTGTGCCCACTCATGGTCGGCACAAAGCGCACGGTATCGCCGGGTGCGATGCGCAAGTGGTCCGGCTCGTAGACCATCGCGCCCTGCGTACCGCGGTTGAGCATCTTCACTTCATGCACGTCTGCCAGCGCGGCAGGGGCAAACAGGGTGCTGGCGAGCAGCAGGGCGACAGGGCGCAACAGCATGGTGGGAACTTCCTGGTTCAGGGGGCGCGAAAACGCAGAATGCGTGCGCCGTCGAAGGGGTCGGTAAGGTAGTGGGCGTGTACGCCGAAGGTGCTCAGCAGGCGCTCTGGGGTGAGGACGTCGAGCGGCTTGCCGAGGGCGACCAGGCAGCCTTTGTCGAGCACCGCGAGGCGGTCGCAGGTCAGCGCCTGGTTGAGGTCATGCAGGGCCACCAGCGTGGTAACCGGCAGCCCCTGCACCTGTTGTAGCAGGCTCAGCTGGTGCTGGATGTCCAGGTGGTTGGTCGGCTCGTCGAGCAACAGCACCTGGGGGCGTTGCGCCAGGGCGCGGGCAATGTGCACGCGTTGGCGTTCGCCACCTGAAAGCGAATGCCAAAGCCGCGTGCACAGGTGCAGGGCATCCAGGTCGGCCAGGGCCTGCTCGACGATGGCGCGGTCTGCTTTGCTGAACGGCGCCAGGGCCGACAGCCAGGGCGTGCGGCCCAGGGCAACGGCGTCATACACGCTGATGGCGTCAGCGGTATCGGCCTGCTGTTCGACCAGCGCCAGGGCCTGGGCAATGCGCCGGCGTGGCAGTTGCGTGAGCGGCTCGCCCAGCAACTCGACACGGCCACTGTCAGGCTTGCGCAGGCCCGCCAGCAGCTTGAGCAAAGACGACTTGCCCGAGCCGTTAGGGCCGACGATGCCCAGCGTTTCGCCGGGGATAACGGTTAGCTCGATGTCGCGCAGTACAGGGTTGCCGCCCAGCTGCAGCCCTAAGCCCTGGCAGGCCAGGGGAGCAATCTTCACGTTGGCCATGACGGTCATGGGCGCCCCCTTCTGCTGACCAGAATCAGCGCGAACACTGGCGCGCCGATCAGCGCGGTCACCACGCCCACCGGGATCACCTGGCCTGGGATCAGCGTGCGCGACAAGATATCGGCGCTGATCAGAAACAGTGCGCCGCCCAGCGCACTGGCCGGCAGCAGGCGGCTATGCCCGGGCCCCAGCAGCAGGCGCAGGGCGTGGGGGATGACCAGCCCGACAAAACCGATGGCGCCGACGATGGACACCATCACCGCCGTCACCAGGGCGGCACAACTGATCAGCAACAACTGAGTGCGCCGCACCGGGATCCCCAGCGACGCGGCCGAGTCGGCGCCGAAGGTAAAGGCATCCAGCGCGCGGCGATGCCACAGGCACACCACCAGCCCGAACAGTGCCACGGGCAGGGCCAGCCACACGGACGGCCAGCGCACGCCACTGAGGTTGCCCAGCAGCCAGAACAGAATGCCGCGCGCCTGCTCGGCGGTGGCCGACTTGGTGATGAGGAACGCGGTCAGCGCAGTGAACAGTTGCGAGCCAGCGATGCCGGCGAGTATCACCTGGGCGTTGTTGCTGCTCGGCCCGGCGGCGCGTGCCAGCACCAGCACCAGCGCAAACGCCGCCAACGCGCCGATGAATGCACCCCCGGACATGCTCAGGGCGACGCTGCCCAGCCCCAGCAGGCCCACCATCACCGCGCCGGTCGAGGCACCGGCCGACAACCCCAGCAGGTAGGGCTCGGCCAGCGGGTTGCGCAGCAGCGCCTGCAGGATCACGCCACACGTGGCCAGCCCGGCGCCACAGGCGGCGGCGACCAGGGTGCGGGTCAGGCGGTAGTTCCAGACGATACCGGCATCGATCGGGTCGACCGGATAACCGGCCTGCCACAGGTGATTGGCCAGCACTTGGTAGACCACGTTCGGCGCCAGGTTGCTCTCGCCGATCGCCGTGCCGGCCACCAGCGCGACACACAGGGCTGCCAGGGCCAGGGCGCTGTAGGGCAACAGGCGGCTCATCACTGGGCTGCTTTACCGCTGGCGAACGCCGTCGACAGCGTCTGCAGGCCACGGAACAGGCGGATGCCGGCCTGCATGGCGTCGGCGTCGAGGACGATGATGCGGTCGTTCTTCACTGCGTCCATGTTGCGGGTAACCGGGTCGTTGCGCAGGAATTCGAGTTTTTTCTGGTAGTCGTCTGCCGGGAAGCGGCGACGGTCCATGCGGGCGATGATCAACCAGGTCGGGTTGGCCTTGGCCAGGGTTTCCCAGCCCACGGTCGGCCATTCTTCGGTGGACTCCACCACATTGCGCACCCCCAGGGTACGCAGCATGAAGTCAGCCACCCCTTGGCGGCCGGCGACGTAGGGGTCGATATCCAAGTCGGCGCTAGAGAACCAGAACAGCGCCGAGGTGTTCGACAAATCCTTGCCAGCCAAGTGCGCCTTGGCGCTGTCCAGGCGGCCCTTGAGGTCGGCGTTCAACGCGGCGCCGCGGTCTTGCACGTCGAAGATTTCGGCCAGCTGGTTGACGCTCTTGTAGATGCTCTCGACCTGGAACGCCTGCAGACGGGTGCCGTCGGCGCCCACCAGGTTGTCCTTGCCTTCGCAGTCCGACGGCAGCAGGTAGGTCGGGATCTTCAGCTCGTCGAACTGCTCGCGGGTGCCGACCACACCTTGTGCGCCGACCATCCATTCAAACTGTACGGCCACCAGTTGCGGACGCTTGCTGACCACCGCCTCGAAACTGGGGTCGTTGTCGGCCAGGCGCTCGACCTTGTCGTTCAGCGCCTTGTACTCGGGCAGCACGTTGTTGAACCACAGCGAGGTGCCGGCCAGTTTGTCGCCCAGCCCCAGTGCGTAGAGCATCTCGGTGCCGGCCTGGCCAATGGTCACTGCACGCTCGGGCGCGTGGGCGAAGGTCTGCGGCATGCCGCAGTTGTCGACCGTGAGCGGGTAGTGGGTGGCGGCAGCCTGGGCCAGGCTGGTGAGGCCGAGGCCGGCGATCAAAGCGGCAAGACGAGGCAGCATGAGGGGACGATCTCCTATCGAAGGGTTCACGGAATGAACGCATGGACAGGCATCGCCGAGCCCCGTGCACGCGGCAGGGGGCAGCACCCAGAAAAGGGTGGAGATGGCCATCCCGGACACCCCGCCGGTTGGTGTTTTTGCGCCGGCAGGTCTCCTGACTGGTGCGTCATGGCCCAGCTCCAGCCTTCCCGGACAAGGTTATCCAGTGGCATCGATGGAGCAGGCTCGGCACCTACAGTTGCGGGGGCAGTTCCGTTTGGCCCGCGTTAGCGGGCTTGGGATTCCCTATTAATTCCGTGGTGGAAACCGGCGGCCGGCATGGTAGACCATCAGGCAGCCGGGTGAAAACGCTTTTCAGAAGTACTTGAGCCAGGTGATGTCACGCCGACGCGCCTTCAGCCGGGCGAAGCTACGTACCGGCAGGTACAGCGACACGGCGAGCAAGGCGGCGCCCAGCCACACGGCGCCGATGCCGTCGAAGCCAAAGTAATCCCCCTGGTTGTGGCCGAACAGCGCGACGCAGGCCAGGTAAAGCAGCTTCAGCACATACAGGTGCAGCAGGTAGAAAAACATCGGTGCTGCGCCGTAAACCGCCAGGGCGTTGATCCAGCGGGCCTGGCCGGCACGCTCGAAGGCGCGCAACAGCAGCAGGCCACAGCCCAGGGTGAGAGCCAGGAACAGCAAGGACGGCGGATACTTGGTGATGTTGAAGAAGCTCATCAGCGTTTGCGTCAACGTCGGGTACCCGCTCCAGGGTGCCTCGCCGTAGCCGTTGAGCATGCGCAGCACGACAAAACCAAGCAGTGCGATCACCCCGGCCAGCAGCAGGCGGTGCTGGCGTTGGCCTGCGTCGCTGCCACGGGCGAACCAGGGGCCAAGGCCGTAGCCCAAGGCGATGACGCCGATCCAGGGCAGCACGGGGTACGACGTGCGCAGGCGCAGGTTGTCGGAGAATGCCAGCCAGCCACGGTCGTGCAGGATCGCCCACGGCATGTGCAGGGCTGACTCAGCGCCGAAGTGCAGGCTGTCGAGCAGGTTGTGCCCGGCGACGATGATTGCACCCAGGGCGATCAGCGCTGCCCGTGGCAACCACACCAGCAGCGACAGGGCGATCATGCTCACGCCGATGGCCCAGATCACCTGCAGGTAGATCACGCTGGGGGGCAGTTGGAAGGTCCAGGCGAAGTTGACGAGGGTGAACTCGAGCGCCACCAGGAACAGCCCGCGTTTGAACAGAAAGGCCGAGACATCGCTACGGCCCTGGTACTTCTCGCCATACAGCCAGGCCGAAAGGCCGGTCAACAGGACAAACACCGGTGCGCACAGATGGGCCAGGGTACGGCTGAAGAACAACGACGGGTCGGTGACGTCGATGGCCATCGGGTCGCTGACCTGGCGGTGCAGAAAGAAGGTCTCGCGGACGTGGTCCAGGAGCATGAACAGGATGACCAGGCCGCGCAGGGCATCGATGCTCTGCAGGCGCTGGGTAAGCAGGGTGGGAGTGGCGCTGGCGCTAGTCATGGAAGGTCGCTGGTAGGAATGGGTGTCAAATGAAACGTTATCTTATAACTTTAATTGGGTGGCCAGCAATGGGGATTTGGAGGGGGTGTATGGCGTGAGGGGGGGGCGCCTATGAGATCGAGCGCCGCCCGCGCGGCGCTTCGCAGCACAAGGCTGCTCCTACAGTTGTTTCGGGCCAGTAACGCCTGTGCGCGCGCGCGACCGCCTTGTTGGTCCGGCTCGATATCAAGGTGGGCACCAAGGGGCCGCGCGCCCATGCCCCAGGAATAATTGGCCCGAAACAGATGTGGGAGCAGCCTTGTGCTGCGAAGCGCCGCGCGGGCGGCGCTCGATCTCATAGGCGCTGCATAGCCCAAGGCATTCGCTCTCAATGAATTTTTTCGAACTTTCTCCAAAGCGTGTCTCTCGAACCGCTCGTTATCACTGTTTTCACGTCATGGAGACTTCACGCATGTCCGCTCGTCACCTGTTGCGTCACACTTGCCTGCTCGCCTTGATCGCTTCGCCTTTAGCCGCCACCGCCGCACCCAGTACCGACCCGCTGTTCACCCTCGGCCTGCTGGGTGCCTATAACGACTTCAAATTCGAAGGCGGCAGCGAAACCGACAAGGAACACTTGGGGCAGGGCGGTGTATTCGCCACCTTCGGCAACAAGATGACCGCCGAGTCCGGCTTCATCTACCAGATCGGTGCCGAGGCCAAGTACGGCAAGAAGAATGACAACAAACTCAAGGAAGCCCAGGCCGATCTCGACCTCGGTTGGCGTGCTGCACTGGATGCGCGCAACTTTGTCGATGTGACCGTGGGCGGCGGCTACAGCTGGTCGCGCTTCGAGCCCGAAATCAACGACCTGGACACCAAACTCACGGTCAAGTCGCCCTTCGCCAAGGCAGCCTTGGGTTACAACCACCAGTTCGATGCGTCGACCCTGCGCGTGGAGGTGGGCGCGCGCCACACCCTCGATGGCCGTGCGCGCCTGAAGGTCGATGATTTCGGCAGTGACACCGTGGACCTTAAAGACCGCACCAACCCCTATGCCGAGGTCAGCCTGCTGATGAACCAGCAGGGTGGCATGCCGGTACAGGCGGGGGTCTACTACACCCGCACCGAGTACAAGCTGGATGGCGACTCGCCCGTGGCGGACAACACCAAACTCAAGCGTGATGAGTTTGGCTTCAAGGTCGGCTTGGCGTTCTAAGCAGCGATTTGCCAACACCGCGGTTTGTGTAGGAGCAGCCTTGCGCTGCGAAGGGGCCAGTGCATGCGCTGCCTCTTCGCAGCGCAAGGCTGCTCCTACCGTCGGCTAACGCCCCCGGCGGCGCGACACGCGGGCCTCGATGTTCTTGCGCCCGATCAACAGTGGCGGTTTTTCCACCACTGGCTCATCCGCCAGCCACTTGTACATCACCAGGCAATCCACCAAGCCCAGCCGGGCATGCCGGAAAGCCTTGGGCAGGCGGCCGACCGTTTCGAAACCGAGTTTGTGCCACAGCGCCACGGCCACTTCGTTGCTGGCCACGACCGAATTGAACTGCAGCGCCAGAAACCCCTCCTGGCGCGCCAGCTTCTGCGAATGCTCGCACATCATCCGGGCCACGCCACGGCCACGCGCGGCCTCGCAGACCATGTAACCGCAGTTGCCTACGTGGGCCCCAGGGCCGGCAGCATTGGCTTTGAGGTAGTAGGAACCCAGCAGCTCACCGTCATCCTCTGCTACCCAGGTGCGAAGGGGCATCTCCAGCCACAACTGGCGGGCCTGGTCGAAGTTCAGGGCAGGGTCGAAGGCGTAGGTTTCACGGGCCTGGACAATGGCCTGGAAGGTGGGCCAGAAACGCTCGAAGTCCTCGGGCGTCATGGGGCGGATGTGGATCATGGTGGTTCCTGCAATGGCTGGACCGCCAAGTCTGGGTGGCGCGGCGCCGTCGCGCAAGGGCGGCGACGCCACGCGGGGTCAGCCGTTGGCCTTGCCCACTGCGTCCATGGCGCGTGCCGAGTACACCAATGCGGCGCCGGCGTTCATCGCCACCGCTACGCCAAGGGCTTCGGCAATCTCTTCGCGGCTGGCGCCGTGTTTCACTGCCTGCTGCGAATGCACGGCGATGCAGCCGTCACAACGGGTGGTCACGGCCACCGCGAGGGAGATCAGTTCGCGGGTCTTGGCGTCCAGGTGGTTGGTCTTGGCGCCCGCACCGCTGGCGGTCATGTAGCCGGCCACGGTGTCGGGAGACAACTGCTTGAGATCGCCGATGCCGGCCATCAACTGCTTACGGTAGGCGTCCCAGTCCATCATGCTCATCGTCTTCACCTTGGGGTGGTTGCGAGTGGAGCTTTCAGGCTAGTCGAAAAAGGCGAGGGCATCTGCTGCCTGTACCGACGGCACAGGCAGTGCTGAATCAGATGTAGATGAACACCAGCACCAGTGCCGCCACCACCGCCCATTTTTCCAGGTAATAGCGCATGCGATTGCGCTTTTTCAGCGCCTTGCCGCGTTCGCGGATCTTGTAGATGCGGGTGAATAGCCGGTTGATGCCACCCGTCTTATCGTTGGCATCGTTGGGCGCGGCGGCGGCTGCCATCACGTTGCGGCTGAACCAGCGGTTGAACGCCGTTGCCCAGCGGTACTTGAGCGGGCGCTCGACATCGCAGAACAGGATGATGCGGTTGTGGTCGGTGGTGTTGGCCGCGTAATGGATGTAGGTTTCGTCGAAGATCACGCCCTCACCGTCGCGCCACGAGTACTTCTCGCCGTCCACGTCGATGTAGCAACCGTCATCGTTCGGCGTGTCCAGGCCCAGGTGGTAGCGGTAGGAGCCGGCATACGGGTCGCGGTGGCGCACCAGCTTGGCGCCCGGTGGCAGGGTGGCGAACATCGCAGCCTTGACCGTGCCGATGCCTTGCAGCAGTTCGGTGGTGCGTGGGCACAGGGTCATGGCCGAGGGGTGGCTTTCGCCGTACCACTTCAGGTAGAAGCGCTTCCAACCGGTCTTGAAGAATGAGTTGAAACCGACGTCATCGTAATTCTCGGATTTCTTGATTTCACCGACGTGGAGCAACTGCTGGGCCTCGGCACGGATTTCCTGCCAGTGGTCCTGCAGCGGTTGCAGTTCGGGGAAGGCCTCGACCGGCAAGTAGGGTTTGGCCGGGTGCTTGGAAAACAGGTAGAGGAAACTGTTGACCGGGGCCAGGAAGCTGGAGTGGTCGCCCAGCTGGCGAGTCAGCTTGTGGCGAACGCGACCGCGTAGGTGAACGTAGGCGATCGACAGAACAAAGAGGAGTACGAGTGCAATTTTCATGGACGTTTACTTGTCGAAAAATGGCCATGCGCCATGGCATAAGCTGGCCAGCATAAACAATCATGGGAGCAGTTTGTACTTATTGTTACGTGACTACCGCGCGACTTAGGTGTAATGGCCTAGCACTTGCGCAAACGTTTCATGTCAAGGAGATCACATGGTTCAGGACGTTCGCCCCAGTGGCGCCCCTTTCAAACGGCTGTTTTTCGCCCTGCCGGTCAGCGATGCCCAGCGCCGTGCCCTGGCCCAGTGGCGGCGCGGTTTGAACCTGCGCACTGGCAAGCCGGTACCCGCCGACAACTTCCATGTGACGCTGCTGTTTCTCGGTGATGTAGACACCGCCTTGCTGCCCTCGATCTGCGCTGCGGTCGATGCGCTCAAGCGCCCGGCTGCGGCGCCGCGCCTGTTGCTCGACTGTTTGCAGGTGTGGCCGCGCGCCAGTGCACTGGTGCTTGAGCCGCAGCAAACGCCGCCGGCCTTGCTGCAACTGGTGTATGGCCTGCAGCAGGCGTTGCTGCCATTGGGGGTGGAGGCGGCGAGCCGTGAATACCGCCCGCACCTGACCTTGTCCAGGGACTACCGCGGCCAGCCGCCGGAGGCCGCCACGGCGCCGGAGTTCTTCCTGGCCGCGCGGCACTTCGCCCTGTATGAATCGCGCAAGGGTGTGTACTGGCCGCTTGCGCAATGGCCGTTGACCGAGTGATGCGTGCTGCGTTTTAAAACTCAGGCGTGTACTTGACCGTCAACATGAAGTTGCGGGGTTCGCCGTAGTTGTTGCTGCCATTGAGCTGGTTGAAGCCGGCAACCCAGTACTTCTTGTCGAACAGGTTGTTGGCGTTGACTGCAAGGTTCACTTCCGGCGTCAGCTGATAGGCCAGGCGCCCGCTCCACACGGTGTAGCCAGGCACGGTGTAGGTGCGTTCGTAGCCCAAGGTGTGGCTTTGGCTGGTGAAGCCCAGGCCGGTGCTCCAGCGTTGGCCGTCCAGTGGCAGGGTGTAGTCGGCCCAGGCACGCAACATGTGCTTGGGCGTCCACTGGCTGAACACGCGGCCTTCTTCGTCCGGGTCGTCGAGGAACTTGGTGGTGTTGTAGGTGTAGCCGGCAAACAGCTGCAGGCCGCTGAGCACTTCGCCGCTGATCTCGGCCTCGATGCCCTGGCTACGCACCTTGCCCGCCGCAGTGGAGCAGTACCAGTCATCACAGGCAAAGCCCGAAGCCACGTCGGTCACCGCACGGTTTTCCTGGTCGTAGCGGAACACCGCCAGCGAGGCATTGACCCGGCCGTCCAGCAATTCGCCCTTAAGGCCCGTTTCGTAGTTGCTGCCGATTACAGGCTTGAGTGGCACGTTGTTGACGGCCCGCTCGGTCTGCGGCACGAACACGTCGGTGTAGCTGGCGTACCAGGCCCACTCGCGGGTCAGGTCGTAGACGAAGCCGGCATACGGGGTGACTTCGCCCGACTCGGTCATGCGGCTGGTGGGGGTGCGGCTGCCGGGGTCGGTGCGGCTGTTGAAGTCGATCGAGTCCCAGCTGTAGTCGAACCAGCTGACCCGCGAGCCGAGGATCAGGGTCAGGTCATCGGTCGGCTTGACTCGCCACACGCCGTAAAGGCCTTTTTGGCGGATGTCATAACTGGCCTTGTTGGAGCGCGCGAGCTTGCCGTCGAACACACTGTCACGGCTAGGCTCGGGGCGGTTGTGGTCGATGTCGAAGAGGGTGTCGCCAGACGCGGCGAAGTTGCGCCAATAGGCGTCGTCCGACGTCAGCTTGGAGTAGTTGCCGCCGACGGTGATTTCATGGGCCAGCGGCCCGGTGTTGAAGTGGCCCACCACGTTCATGTCCAGGCCCAGCTTGGTGTTGTGGAAGTCGGTGAGCCAGTCGGCATAGGTGATGCCGCTGCCGTCTGGCGCTACGCCCTGGCCGGTGGACTGCACGCGCTGGTGCGTGGAAGTGTTGACTTCGTCCATGCGCACGGCGGCGGCCTTGAACGCCCAGTCGTCGTTGAAGCGGTGTTCGAGGTCCGCGTAATAGGTGGTCACGTCGGTTTCGGCACGGTTCCAACGGGCGCCGGTGAAGGTCGAGCGGGGCAGGTCGACCGGCTTGCCGTCGGTGTAGCGGGGGATGCCACGCAGCATTGGCCGCGACTGCTGGCGGTTGTAGCTGATGCCGGCACCTACGGTGGTGGCGTCGTTCAGGTCAATGTCCAGCGCGCCATACAGGGAGTGGGACTTGCTCCATTGGTAGTCGATGAAGCTGTCGCTCTGATCCTCGTCGGCCACCATCCGGCCGCGCACACGACCGTCGGCGGTCAGCGGGCCGCCAGCGTCCAGTTGCAGGCCGTAGTGGTCCCAGGAGCCAGCCTTGCCGGTGACGGTGACGGTCGGCGTGGCCTGGCCGCGTTTGCGCACCAGGTTGATCGCGCCGCCGGGGCTGCCGGTGCCTTGCAGCAAGCCCGAGGCGCCGCGCAGGACCTCGATGCGGTCGAAGAACACCAGGTCCTGGGTCGCCCAGTTGCCCAGCGAATAGTTGTTACGCGGGATAGGCACGCCGTCGTACTGCCAGTCGTCGATCTGGAACCCGCGCGATGTTACCACCACGCCAGGGCCGATGCCTTGCGCGCCGACGATCCCGGTGGTGTGGTTGAGCGCCTCCTGCAGGTCGGTGATGCCTTGGTCATCCAGCTGTTTACGGGTAATCACCGTCACCGATTGAGGGATTTCCTTGAGGGTGTGCGTGCCTTTGCCAAGGGTCACCGCGCGGGCGGCGTACGAGCCGCTGCCTTCGCTGGTGGCATCCAGGTAATTGTCGGTGATGCTGGTGCTGCCAAGCTCCAGCACGTCGCTCTCTGGGGTTGCCGGGGCGACGCTGAAGTGGCCGCTGCTGGTGAGCCGCAATTGCAGGCCGCTGCCGACCAGCGCGGTTTGCATGGCTTGCTCGGCACTCATCTGGCCGACGATTGCCGGCGCCTGCTTGCCGCGTACCAGCTGGGGTTCGAGCGCGATGATGTAGCCGCTCTGGCTGGCAATCCGGTTAAGGGTGGTGGCCAGGCTGGCAGGCGGCAGGTCGAACGCCAGGGTCTGCACCTGGGCATGGGCATTGAGGCTGCTCAGGGCAACGACGAGGGGCAAGGCGCGGGGCCAGAGGTTGAGCACAGAATTCTCCCGAATGAAGTGACTTGTCAGGAGATAGGTGGGACGAGAAACGAAAACCGGACACGCCCGCGAATGATTTTCACAAATATTTTCATTAGCCTTGGCTGGGGCCGATCAACGTTACCCAGGGGCCGAACGGTTCGACCTTGATCGGCAGGGCTTCCGCCAGGGCAGCCAGCGCCTCCTGCGGCTGGTCGAGCGGGAACACGCCTTGCACGCGCATCCCGCGCACCGCCGGGGCCAGCCGTATGTAGCCGCGCTGGTAGGGGCGCAGGGCATCGATGACCGCGTGCAGGGGTTCGTCGAGCACTTCCAGGCGCCCATACAGCCAGGCGCTGCGTTGTTGCTGCTCGCCGCCCAGTTGCTGGATGCCATCGCTGCGCAGCAGGGCTGCCTGCCCCTGTTGCACGTCTTGCCAGCGGCCATCGCGCAGGCTGGCGCGCACGCTGTGCTCCAGCACCACGACACGGGTAGCGGCTTGCTCTTGGCTTACCAGAAAGCGGGTGCCCAGCGCCTGCACTTGTCCTTGGGGCGTGCGCACGCGCAGGGGCCGCTGAGGGTCGGCCGCAACCTGAATCACCATTTCGCCACGGCGCAGTATCAGCAGGCGTTGGCTGGCATCGAACTGCAGGTCGACGGCACTGGCGCTGTTGAGGCTCAGGTGGCTGCCGTCTGCCAGGGTAAAACTGCGCCGCTCGCCGCTGGCGGTGTGCAGGTCAGCCAGCCAGTTTTGCGCGCTGTCGCTGCGCCAACCGCTCCACAAGGCGCCTGCGACGACACCCATGCCTGCCAGCGCGCCCAGCACTTCGCGGCGAGAGTGGGTGGGCGTGAGCAGCAGTTGGCGGGCTTCGGCGGCTTGCCCTGGGGCACGTTGGTCCAGCGCGTGCAGCGCCGCAAACGGGCTGCCCAGGCGTTGTTGCAAGCGGTCCCAGGCGCGTTGGTGTGCGGGGTCCTGGCGCAGCCAGTGCGCCAGGCGTTGCAGCAGCGCCTGGTCAGGCGTGCCGGCCTTGAGTGCGACCATCCAGTCGATGGCTTGCTCGCTGATCGGGTCCAGGCGTGTTGCGCTCATGCGTGCACCTCGCACAGGTAGCACTGGCGCAGGGCCTGCTTCATGTGGCGGCTGACGGTGCGTTCGCTGATCTGCAAGCGGGCGGCGATGTCGACGTAGCTCATGCCGTCGAGCTGGCTGTAGAGGAAGGCAGCCTTGACCATGGCGGGCAAGCCGTCCAGCACCTTGTCGATGGTCACCAGTGCCTCGATCAGCAGCAGTTGCTCTTCGGCAGAAGGCGCGACCGGTTCAGGCAGCAGCGCCAAGCGCTCGAGGTACGCCTGCTCGAGTTGGCGACGGCGGTACCGATCGAAGATCAGCCGACGGGCGATGGTCGAGAGGTAGGCACGCGGTTGCTCGATGCTGTCCGGATCGACACGTGCGCCCAGCATCTGGCAGAACGCCTCGGCTGCCGTGTCCTCGGCATCGGCGCGATTACGCAGGCGTTTAAAGACATGTTGGAGCAGCCAGCGGTGATGGTCGCTGAAGAAGAAGCCCAGCTTGCGGGTCGATGTGCTGTCCAACGCCTGGTATCCAGTTGTGAGTGTGAATCGTTCTCAATATTAGCTGGGTCGGTTGGTGGGTAGCAATGGGGGGTGAGATGTTGGGTGGGTGATGTTGGGTGCATGGCTCAAGTTTGGGGGTGTGGCACAAATCGAGCGCCGCCCGCGCGGCGCTTCGCAGCACAAGGCTGCTCCTACAGTTGTTTCGGGCCAGTAACGCCTGTGCCTGCGCGCGCGACCGCCTTGTTGGTCCGACGCGATATCAAGGTGGGCACCAAGGGGCCGCGCGCCCATGCCCCAGGAATAATTGGCCCGAAACAACTGTGGGAGCAGCCTTGTGCTGCGAAGCGCCGCGCGGGCGGCGCTCGGATGCAGCCACCACAGACCCCCAGCCATCCACCTGTAAACCTCACGCACGCCCCACATCCAACCATCAAACCGGCAAACTCTGGTACGCCACTTCATCCCCCGGGCTACGGTCAAACTGGCGTTTGTACTCGCGGCTGAACTGCGACGTGCTCTGGTAACCCACCCGGTGCGCTGTCTGCGCCACTCCCAGGCCTTCGCCGATCAGCATCTGCTGCGCCTTGAGCAGCCGCAGGCGCTTGAGGTATTGCATCGGTGCCATGTCGGTGCAGCGTTTGAAATGCTCATGGAAGGTCGACACGCTCATGTTGGCGCGTGCCGCCAGCGCTTCGACGCTCAAGGGCTCGGTGTAGTGTTCGCGCAGGTGGGCGAGGGCGGCGCCGATGCGGGCGAAATGCCCCTGCTGTTCGACCAACGCCCGCAACACGCCGGCTTGCGGGCCGCGTAGCGCGGTATAGAGCACTTCGCGCACCCGCGCCGGGCCGAGCACCTTGGCATCCAGCGGGTCTTGCAGGCAGCTCAGCAGCCGTTCGACGCTTTCGCGCATGGGCGCATCCAGCGCTGCAGACGTCATGGACTGCGGGGTCTGGGCCTGGACGGCGGCATCCGGTGCCAGGTCCATGCTTTGTACCAGTTCACCCAGCACGCTGCGGTCAATGTCCACTGCCACGCCCAACAGCGGCGCCTCGCGGGTGGCGAAGGTTTCGCACATGAACGGCACCGACAACGCCTGGACCAAGTAGTGGCCCGCACCGTACTCCAGGGTGCGCGGCCCCAGCCGCGCGAGTTTGCTGCCCTGGGCCAGGATCATCAGGCTTGGCTCGTAGATTTGCGGGCTGCTGGCGACATAGTGGTCCCAGCTCAGCACTTGCACCTGGGGCAGGTGAGTGGGCACGAAACCCGGGCGCGTGGCGAGGCGGCGGATCAGCGCGCAGAGGGGGGCGTTGGCGTCGACATGGCGGGTGAGCTGCATGGTGAACCTGGGCAGAGAATCAGACAGTTGCATCATCGCAGATTGAAGGTCTAGCGTCAGATGCTTGCGGGTAACTCCGGAGAATCAGGCATGCATGCCGGAGAATCTGCGGTGGGCGAGGGGAGGCAGGGCGCGCAAAATGCGCCGCCTGAATCGTTTCACTTCTCTGCGAGGTCCCGCATGTACACCGCCATCGGTTATGCCGCCCAAACCCCGACCAGCCCTCTGGCTCCCATGACCTTCGAACGCCGCAGCCCGCGCCCGGACGATGTTGCCATCGAGATTCTCTACTGCGGCGTGTGCCACTCCGACATCCACCAGGCGCGCAACGAATGGGGCATCGCCGTGTACCCGTTGATGCCGGGCCACGAGATCATTGGCCGGGTCACCGCGGTGGGCGACAAGGTGTCCGCGCACAAGGTCGGTGACCTGGTAGGCGTCGGCTGCATGGTCGATTCCTGCCGCCACTGTGAGGCGTGCGCCAAGGACCTGGAGCAATACTGCGTGGAAGGCCCGACCATGACCTACGCCACCCCTGACCGGGTCGATGGCAGCAACACCATGGGTGGCTATTCCAGCAGCATCGTCGTCAGCGAGCACTTTGTGGTGCGTATCCCTGCCGGCATTGACCTGCCCAGCGCCGCGCCGATATTGTGCGCCGGTATCACCACCTATTCGCCGCTCAAGCACCACGGCGTTGGCCCTGGCCACAAGGTAGGCATCCTGGGCATGGGCGGCCTGGGCCACATGGGTATCAAACTGGCCAAGGCGCTGGGCGCGGAAGTGACCTTGTTCACCCGTTCGCCAGCCAAGGCCGAGGAAGCGCGCCGCCAGGGTGCCGACCATGTGATCGTGTCCACCGATGACGAGCAGATGCGCGCCGCGGCAGGTCGCTTCGACTTCCTGCTCGACACCATTCCGGTGCAGCACGACCTCAATCCGTACTTGGAAACCCTCACCTTCGATGGTGTGCATATTCTGGTCGGCCTGATCGAACCGATTGAACCGGCGCTGCACGCGGCCAACCTGGTGCTCAAGCGTCGGGTACTGGCCGGCTCGCTGATCGGCGGCATCGCCGAGACTCAGGAAGTGCTGGATTTCTGTGCGGAGCACGATATCCGTTGCGATATCGAGATGCTCGATATTCGTAATATCAACCAGGCTTACGAGCGGATGATTGCTGGGGATGTGAAGTACCGCTTTGTGATCGACATGGCCACGCTTCAGGGCTGATCGAGTAGTCGACTGTACTGGCCTCTTCGCGGGCCGACTTGCCCGCGAAGAAGCCAGTGCAGATCTACCAGACCAGCGCCTTGTCCCAACCCTTCCAGAACAACCAGCGCCGCACTTCACCATGCTCGCCGGTACCGATCTGCCACTCAGGCCGTCCACTGCCCAGCGCAATCACCGAGATGAACCCGGCATGGCTCGCCGCAACCAGCGTGCGTCCATCGGCACTGATGTCCATGGCGCTGATGGTCGACCCCAGGAAGTGCTGCCAATGTTCCGTGCCCTCTTCGCCAAAGGCCCGCAGGTAGCCGTAGGCATCGCCGACGATGTACTCGCCATCGCCTGCGACCCCGGCATACACCCGCGCCCCGTCTTGCAGCAGTGGGGTGCGTGGGTCTTCGCTGTAGTAGTCGGTGTCCAGGCCCGCAAGGTCTGCCACGCGTACCCCCAGTGTGCCGCCGTTGTAGAAGTGGCAGGCATTGACGATCAACTGGTCGCCGCTGCGGTTGAACAGGGCGAAGTGCGGGTATTCGCCGCCGGGGCCGATCTGCGCCACTTCCTCCAACTGGTCATTCAGCACCAGGTGGCGGCTGCATTGTTCACCCATCACGATCAGGCGCCCGTCCGGCGACACTGCACCGTGCTCCATGGCCAGGCCCAGGGCAATATCGTCCGGGTCGGTGCCTTCGGCCAGTTCCTCGAGTATCTGCGATTGGCGTGGCAGCAGCCGGGTGGCACCTTCGGCGGCCAGCAGGTAAATCCCCTCGGCGCTCACCAGCAGCACCCGCTGGCCATCGGCGAAGGGCACCAGGCTGGTGGGTGTGGGTGGCAGGTCGAGCGGCTCGAACGGGTAACCCGCTGGCAGGCCTTCGAGCCCGCTAGGCCAGGCCAGGCGAGCGACCTGCGGGCCGCCCCAGCCATCAGTCACGCGCACGCCCTCGGCGTTGGCCAGGGCAAAGTAGCGGCGCTGCGGGCAGCGCCCGAAGTGCTCGATACCGATGACGGGCGTCACGCCTTGTTGATCGATGCGCACCACCTGGCCCTTTTCATAGGGCATGCCAATGCGCGCGAGCAGGCTGCCGTCGTCCAGCAGCAGGACGCTGCAGATGCCTTGCCCATGCGCATCGAGCAGCGGCACCAGCGGCAGGTGGGCGGGCGGCCAGGCGGCGCGGAAGGCTTGGCGTTGCTGTTCGTCCACACCCGGCCGGTTGATCGCTTCCAAGGCGGCCTGCCAGGCGTCGAGCAGGTGCTCGGTGGCCGCAGGCTGTGGTTCTTCGAGGTTGTCCCAGCCCTGTGCGCAGCCTTGCGCGACGTAGCGGTTGATGGCCTGGGCGTAGGTGGTGACCGCCTGCTGCCACTGCTGCTGGGGTTGTTGCTTGTCCATGGGCGGATCGGGCTCCTTGTTCCGCTTGCAATTCACATTAAGCGGGCATGTTACTCGCAATGTGCCGCTGGTTGTGAGGCCCGGTATTGACGCGTACCATGCCGGCATTCCTTCCAATAACAAACCCGTGCCTCAGCGCGGCCGATACTTGGCCCCTGACGCGCGTCTTTTCGCCATGCCTGCGGAGAATAGAACCTCACCCATGAACGGACCCTTACCCACCGATGTGCCGCCGACCACCGGTAACGGCAGCTGGCTGAGCGTGATCGCCCTGGCCCTCGCGGCCTTCATCTTCAACACCACCGAGTTTGTCCCGGTGGCGTTGCTCAGCGACATTGGCCGCAGCTTCGACATGAGCACTGCCCAGGTCGGCCTGATGCTGACCATCTATGCCTGGGTCGTGGCCCTGGCGTCGCTGCCGATGATGCTGCTGACCCGCAACATCGAGCGCCGGCGCCTGCTGCTGTTCGTATTTCTGGTGTTCATCGTCAGCCACCTGTTGTCGTGGCTGTCGCAGAGCTTTGCCATGCTGCTGGTGAGCCGCATCGGCATCGCCCTGGCCCACGCTGTGTTCTGGGCGATTACCGCGTCTCTGGCCGTGCGTGTGGCGCCGCCTGGCCAGCAGGCCAAGGCCCTCGGCCTGCTGGCTACCGGTACTACCCTGGCGATGGTGTTGGGTATCCCGCTGGGCCGTGTGGTGGGTGAGGCCCTGGGCTGGCGCGTGACGTTCCTCAGCATTGCCGGGGTGGCATTGGCCACCATGCTGTGCTTGATGAAGTCGTTGCCGCTGCTGCCCAGCCAGAACTCCGGTTCGCTGCGCAGTTTGCCGATCCTGTTCAAGCGCCCGGCCCTGGTGATTACCTACCTGTTGGTGACGCTGGTGATCACTGCGCAGTTCACCGCTTACAGCTACATCGAACCGTTTGCCCTGCATGTGGCGCAGATCAGCGGTGAGCGCACCACGTTGCTGCTGCTGTTGTTTGGTGGCGCCGGCGTATTCGGCTCGGTGCTGTTCAGCCGTTACAGCGACCGCTTCCCCCAGGGGTTTCTGGTGGGCTCGATTGGCCTGCTGGCGGCCTGCCTGCTGTTGATGTTGCCGTTGTCGGGCAACTTCTATGCGTTTGCTGTGTTGAGCATGTTCTGGGGCGTGGCGATTTTGAGCTTCAGCCTGTCGCTGCAGTCCAAGACACTGAAGTTGGCGTCCGATGCCACGGACGTGGCCATGGCCTTGTTCTCGGGCATTTACAACATCGGTATTGGTGGAGGGGCATTGCTGGGCAGTATCGTCAGCAGCCAGATGGACGTCGCCGACATCGGCCTGGTCGGAGGCTGTGTCGCGGTTGTCGGGTTGCTGCTGGCGGCGGCCAGTACCCGGCGGTTCCGTGATGCCTTAGGTGGCTGATTTGCCTGTACTGGCCTCTTCGCGGGCTTACCCGCGAAGAGGCCGGCAAAGCCAACATCACAATCAACCCAGCAGCGTCGCCCAAGCCGACACCAGCAACACCACCGCCAACCCCCGGTTGAACCACAGCAACCGCGCAGGCGCTTGCAACCAGCGTGCACTTCCCACCCCCAGCAGTGCCCAGGCCGTCATGCACGGCAGGGCAATCAGCAGAAACACCAGCGCCAACTGCCACACCGGCAGTGCCGGCGCGGCAAATACCCCGATCACGGCCACGGCCATCATCCACACTTTCGGGTTCACCACTTGCAGCGACGCCGCGCTGAGCGCATCGAAAGGCTTGTCTGCGTTGATGTCCAAGGGCTGCCCAGCGCTGCGCAGAATGCGCCACGCCAGCCAACTCAACCACAGCACGCCGGCCCAGCTCATCAGCTGCTGGGCCAGTGGATGGCGCAGTAACAGCTCGCCCAGCCCCAGCCCGACCAGCAACACCACGGCCGCCGCCGCGCCACAGCCGGCCAGGATGGGCGCCACGCTCGCCCGCAAGCCCTGCTGTGCACCATGTGCCAGGATCAACAGATTGGTCGGCCCGGGGCTGATGCTGGCCACCAGGGCGAAGAGGATGAAGGGCAACAACGTCTGCGACATGGCACAAGGCTCCGAGGGTTCGAAGCGCCATGTTCGCTGCCTGGCTGCAGTCAGTCTGGAAGGTTTGAGCAGCGCCTGCGGTAGTCGGCCGGGGTCAACCGATACGCCCGGCGGAACCAGCGCCCCAAGTGGCTCTGGTCGGCAAAGCCCAGCGCCATGGCCACTTCAGCAGGTGTCTGGCCTTGGCTGAGCAGGCGCCGCGCGCGGGCCAGGCGCAACTGGATCAGGTAGGCGTGCGGGGCCAGGCCGAAGGCGGCTTTGAACGCCCGGGTCAGGCGAAAACGGTCGACGCCGCAGGCCTGGGCCAGGTCTTCCAGGCCGATGTCGCGGTCCAGGTGAGCATGCAGGTAGTCACGCGCCCGCTGCGCGGTCAACGGCAGGCGCGGGTCGGGGTTGACGCGTTTGCGCCAGTGCAGGTGGCGGGTCAGGCAAGCCAGCAGGTCGTCCATGGCGGTCTGGCGGACAATGCGCAGGTCCTGGTAGTGCACGCTGTTAAAGGCCAGCGCGGTGGCGCGGGCCAGGCGCTCATCGTGGCACAAGGTATCGGCAAAGCTGGGCAGGCCGGCGCTGGGTGCGTGTTCGAACAAGGCCCGCAATTGATCGTCCAGCCAGGCAGGCTCCAGGTACAGCGTCGAGTAGGTGAAGCCTTCCTCGGTCGGTGCAAGGCCGTCGTGGATGTCGCCGGGCTCGAGTAGAAACACCTGGCCCGGCGTGCTGCGATGGCGTACCCGCCGGCAGTTGAACTGCTGCACACCTTGCTCGGTGACGCCGACCAGGAAACTGTCGTGCCAGTGCGGGTCGTAGGCATGCCCGACAAAATGCGCGCGGACCGACTCGATGCCGGTGTCGGCGTCTTGTTTGAGGTCGATCCAGTTGCTCATGGGGGCAGGCCGTGGGGGTAAAACGCTACCTTAGCGCACGCGTGCGGTTCAGTCTGGAACGATTGTGCAGCCCTTGTTCAGCAGCCGCGGCCGCAGGGCCTCGAAGCGTTCGCGCAGCCACAGGTGCAGCTGTGTCACCGCCGGCGTCAGCTGTTTGCGGTGCGGGCAGACCAAGGTGACCGGCGTTGGCTCGCCCAGGTATTCGGGCAGCAGAATCTCCAGTGCGCCTGCCTCGATGTCGGCGCTGACATCCAGCCACGACTTGTAGACGATACCTTCACCCAGCAGCGCCAGGCGGCGGATCACATCGGCGTCGTCGCTGACCAGCGGCCCACGCACCTGCACGGTGCGGTTACCCACCCGCCATTTGTCATAGACCCGGTTCTGTTGCATGTACAACAGGCAGGCATGTTCCTGCAGGGCCTCCGGCGTCAGTGGCCGGCCGTGGCGCGCGAGGTAATCGGGGGAGGCGACCAGTACCCGGCGGTTCCAGTTGGCTAGGGGCAGGGCGATGTAGTTGGCATCTTGGTTGAGGCCGTAGCGGATGGCGATGTCCACCGGGTCGCGATTAAGGTCGGCCATCTGGTCGGACAGAAAGAAGCGCAGGTGCAGCGCTGGGTGCTCGCGGCGAAAGGCGCTCAACCAGGGCAGCAGCATGTTGCGGCCCATGTCCGAAGGGGCTGAAACCTGCAGGATGCCGCGCAAGGTACTGGCATTACCGTGCAGGTCCTCGCGGCCCTGGCGCAGGCTTTCCAGCACGTTCTGCGCGGTCGGCAAGTACAACTCGCCCGCAGCGGTCAGGCGCAGGCTGCGGGTGGTCCGCGCAAACAGGCGCACGTCCAGCTCGCGCTCCAGGCGTTTGATGGCGGCGGCCACCTGGCCCGGCAGCAGTTCGGCCTCATGGGCGGCGGCAGTGAAGCTGCCCAGCACGCTGCTGCGTACGAACAGTTCAAGGTCGGTGATGCGCAGCATTTTCACTCGCAGGATGAAAGTGTTGCTGTAGTTTGCCGGTTTTTCTTATCTGCAGGAAAGATAAGATGCGCGACAAATCCCGTTTCATTGCAGGAGTTGTTGCATGGATACCGTTTCCCTGGCCAAGCGCCGCTACACCACCAAGGCTTATGACGCCTCGCGTCGCATTCCCCAGGCCACCCTCGATGCGTTGCTCGAGCAACTGCGCCACAGCCCATCGTCGGTCAACTCACAGCCTTGGCACTTCATCGTCGCTGACAGCGCCGAAGGCAAGGCCCGGTTGGCCAAGAGCACCCAAGAGCGCTTCGCCTACAACACGCCGAAGATTCTCGATGCGTCCCATGTGATCGTGTTCTGCACCCGTACCGAGATGACCGAGGCCCATTTGGATGCGGTGCTCGCGCAGGAAGCCGCTGATGGCCGTTTTCGCGATGAACAGGCCCGCGCCGGGCAGAACCAGAGCCGTCGTCACTACGTCGACCTGCACCGCTTCGACCAGAAAGATGTGCAGCACTGGATGGAAAAGCAGACCTACCTGGCCTTGGGCACTGCACTGCTTGGGGCTGCGGCACATGGCCTGGATGCGACGCCGATCGAGGGCTTCGACAGCAAGGCGCTGGATGCCGAGCTGGGGCTGCGCGAGCAGGGTTACACCAGCGTGGTGATTATGAGCCTGGGCTATCGGAGTGAGGCTGACTTCAATGCGGGGCTGAGCAAGTCGCGGTTGCCGGCTTCGAAGGTGTTTACCTTTCTCTGAGCGCCTTACGCTGAGCCTGTAGGAGCAGCCTTGTGCTGCGAAGAGGCCGGTGAAAGCAGCCAAGATTCGCTGTATTTCACCGGCCTCTTCGCAGCGCAAGGCTGCTCCTACATCGGCCTAGGACGTCGGCGCCAGCTTTACCACAACGACACTGACGCCGCTGTCACAGCCCTGGCAAACACCTCGATTGCCTTGTCCACTTCAGCCTCGGTGCTGAACCGCCCAATGCTCAACCGCACGCTGTTACGTGCCCGGCTTTCATCCAGCCCCAGTGCCAGCAGCACATGCGATGGCGCATTGCTCGCCGAATTACACGCTGACGTGGTCGACAATGCCAACTCACTGGCCAACGCTGCACTGTTGAAGCCTCGGCTCTCGATGCACAGGTTCAAGGTATGCGCAATGCGCTGAGTGTCGCAACCATTGAGGCTTACCGCTGGCAAGGCCAACAACCCATCGCGCAGCTTCTGGGACAGGTGCTCGATGCGCTGGTGTTCGCTGTCCCCCGGCTGGCCGGCCAAGGCAAAGGCGCTGCCCATGCCGACAATCTGGTGGGTCGCCAGGGTGCCCGAACGCAGCCCGTGTTCATGCCCGCCACCGTGCATCTGCGCACGCATCAGCTCGCGCGCGCGCGGCCCGACGTAGAGCGCGCCGATGCCTTTTGGGCCGTAGACTTTGTGGGCCGAGAACGACATCAGGTCTACCGCCATTGTTGCCAGGTCGATGGCCAGCTTGCCCACCGCCTGCGCGGCGTCCACATGCAACAGTGCACCGTGGGCACGCACACGCTCGCCAATCGCCGCAAAATCGGTCACGGTCCCCAGTTCGTTATTGACCGCCATCAGCGTGACCAGGCGGGTATCGGCCTGCAGTGCCGCCTGCACGGCTTCAGGCTGGATCAGGCCCGAAGCATCCACAGCCAGGCGGGTAACGGCCCAACCTTGGCGCTCCAGTTCAGCGACCGTGTCGAGCACGGCCTTGTGTTCCAGCTGGCTGGTGATCAGGTGTCCCGGCTCGCCGATGCCCTGGGCGATGCCCTTGAGCGCAAGGTTGTTGGACTCGGTAGCGCCTGATGTCCACACCAGCTCATCGGCGCGGGCGCCGACGCATTCGGCGACCTGCTGGCGCGCCTGCTCCACAGCATTGCGGGCTGCTTGGCCATAGGCGTGGCCACTGGATGCGGGGTTACCGAAGTTGGCTTGGCGGCCAAGGCAGGCGAGCATCGTTTCGATGACGCGGTCGTCAACGGGCGTGGTGGCGGCGTAGTCGAAGTAGAGCGGGGCGCTGGGCATGGGGCGGGTCCGTGTCTGTCACGTGGGATTCAGTGATCGTTGCAGTAAGCGTACCCGGCCCCTGACCAACAATTTTTGCCTTCTGTTTGGTTGATTCGCAGCTGTTTGGTAAATAATTCTTCTAATTTAGGCTGGTGGAGAAAAAAATTCTCCAGCAGACAGGCGTCCGTCCCATCACAGCAGCGTCAGGCCGGTTCCAGCGTGCGTTCTTCCTCCGCCACCACCCGTTCGCACAACTCGATGATCTGCTCGCGCATCCAGCGGTTGGCGGGGTCCTGATCCGTGCTTTCATGCCAGTACAGGTGGGTTTCCAGCGCTGGTACGTCCACTGGCAATGCCTGGTAGCGCAGTTGATGGCGGCGGGCGAAACGCTCGGGGACGGTCATCACCATGTCGGTCTGCTGCAGCACCTGCGAAGCCATCAGGTAGTGCTGGGAGCGCAAGGCCACCTTGCGTTGCACGCCCATCTTGCCCAGGGCCAGGTCGACATAGCCGAGGCCATTGCGGCGGCTGGAAATATGGATATGGGTCATGCCCAGGTAGCTGTCGAGGGTCAGTTTGCTGTCGGCCAGCGGGTGGCCCTGGCGCAGGGCGCAGACATAGCGGTCTTGCATCAGTTTGACGTGGCGTACCTGTGGGTCGGTGTTCAGCGGGGCGTCGACGGCAAAGTCCAGCCGCCCGGCTGCCAGTTCCTTGGTGGTTTCGCGACGTTTGCACAGGAAGCTCTCGATCAGCACCGAAGGCGCCAGGCGGCGCAGGCGCTGGAACAGCGGCGGCAGGATCACCGCCTCGGTCAGGTCGGTCATGCTGATGCGGAAGGTCTTGTTGGCCTGTTGCGGGTTGAAGATGCGGCTTTCTTGCACCGAGGTGCGCAGCAGGGCAAGGGCGTTGCGCACTGGGCCGATGATGTTCTGCGCCATCGGCGTGGGCACCATGCCTTGTGCGGTGCGCACGAACAGCGGGTCGTTGAAGGTTTCGCGCAGCCGCGACAGGGCATTGGACACCGCCGGTTGGGTGATGCCGACAATTTGCCCGGCGCGGGTCAGGTTGGCTTCGGTGTAGATCGCGTCGAAGACGATGAACAGGTTGAGGTCGACCTTGCTGAGGTTCATGTGCGCCGCTCGTTGTTGGAATTATTGCCCGATCATATATCGGTTATGAATGTTTATACACGCTGAAAATAGACTAGGTGGATGGGCGCGTGCTGCTCTAGGCTCTGGCCCATGTCCTACGAACCGTGAAGGTAGCCCCGATGGATTTCGCCTATTCGCCCAAGGTCCAGGCATTGCGTGAGCGCGTCACCGCGTTCATGGATGCCTATGTCTATCCCGCCGAGGCGGTGTTCGAGCGCCAGGTCGCCGAGGGGGATCGCTGGCAGCCCACCGCGATCATGGAAGAGCTCAAGGCCAAGGCCCGCGCCGAGGGGCTGTGGAACCTGTTCTTGCCTGAGTCGGAGTACGGCGCCGGGCTGAGCAACCTGGAATATGCCCCGCTGGCCGAAATCATGGGCCGCTCGCTGCTCGGGCCAGAGCCGTTCAACTGCTCGGCACCGGACACCGGCAACATGGAAGTGCTGGTGCGTTATGGCAGCGAGGCGCAGAAACGCCAGTGGCTTGAGCCCCTGCTGCGCGGGGAGATCCGCTCGGCGTTCGCCATGACCGAGCCGGACGTGGCCTCCTCGGACGCCACCAACATGGCCGCCACCGCTGTGCGTGATGGCGATGAGTGGGTGATCAATGGCCGCAAGTGGTGGACCTCCGGGGCCTGTGACCCGCGCTGCAAGGTCATGATTTTCATGGGCCTGTCCGACCCCGAAGGCCCGCGCCATCAGCAGCACTCGATGGTGCTGGTGCCGACCGACACGCCTGGCGTGAAGATCGTCCGGCCGCTGCCGGTGTTCGGTTACGACGACGCGCCGCATGGCCATGCCGAGGTGTTGTTCGAGAACGTGCGGGTGCCTTACGAGAACGTGATTCTGGGTGAGGGCCGTGGCTTCGAAATCGCCCAGGGCCGCCTCGGCCCAGGCCGCATCCACCACTGCATGCGCTCGGTCGGCATGGCCGAACGGGCGCTGGAATTGATGTGCAAACGCTCCGTGGAGCGCACAGCCTTCGGCCGCCCGCTGGCCCGCCTGGGCGGCAACGTCGACAAGATCGCCGACTCGCGCATGGAAATCGACATGGCCCGCCTGTTGACGCTGAAAGCGGCCTACATGATGGACACGGTCGGCAACAAAGTGGCCCGCAGCGAAATCGCGCAGATCAAAGTAGTGGCGCCGAATGTGGCCTTGAAGGTGATTGACCGGGCGATCCAGATGCATGGTGGCGCCGGGGTGAGCGGTGATTTCCCGCTGGCGTATATGTACGCCATGCAGCGCACCTTGCGCCTGGCCGACGGGCCGGATGAAGTGCATCGGGCCGCGATTGGCAAGTATGAGATTGGCAAGTATGTGCCGGTGGAGATGTTGCGTAGTTCCAAGTGATTTGTAAGCAAATTTCGTAATTGCTGTAGGAAGTGTCTGGTTTTGACGTTCAGGCACTAAAAGCGCTGTTGCAGCTGTTAGGTTTCGACACCTCACCTATGCACAGAGAGCGTGTCGATGCGTGTCAACCTGGGAGGAAAAGGTCAGGCGGTAGACGGTGATGTCACCACGACGGGCGCTGTTTGCATCGCGACTGATCTCTGCTACTTGAGCGATGGGCGTAGGGTGCTCAGGGAGGGCGACAGGACAACACCCTGTCCCCTCTGCGGCAATGAAGGGACCGTCGCTGAAGGCGTTTTGCATTTCTTCTCTGATGGCCATGCCGTGGCCATGGATGGGGCGCTGGTGAACTGTGGTTGCCCGCCCGGTAGTAACCGAGTCGTAGCACCGCTGGATGTGGCACCGCCACCTCTGCGGACTTTGGCGTCTAACCGCGTAATGTCTATTGTGCCATCCGCGGGTGCTCAAGCAGGCAACTGCTCGCGAGGGTCAGTTACAGCATTGCCGGGGACAATGGAGCCGGGCTTTTATGTGGTTCCCAGAAGCATGTCGTTCTCTCAGGTTCTGCTGCGGTTGGCCGAGCAGGACGCCTCGTTACCCATTTCCCGTTTGCAGCGGCTTAATCCTACCTACGATCAAGGATTCAAGGCTGGGGAAATTTTCGTCATTGGTGACCCAGATAATGGCGATGCCTGTACCCGTGAGGAAGCCAAGCTGATGGCTGCCGCTCAGGACGCCCGGCACGCGTTGGCGGCGCTGGATTTTGCCGAATCGGATTTCATGATGAAGCACCAGGCTGATATTGCCGGCTTGCTCAGCAATGCCAGCCAATCGATGGGCGTGGGCAAGGACATGCTGGATCAAGGGTTGAAACAGGTCCGCAACACCTTGAACCAGATCGAGCAATTGCATCAGCGGGAGTTTTTGCGGCATGGGCATTTGAACAGTCGCGAATTCTTCGTCTCGCGGCGTCAGCTGTTGCAGCAACTGGATGGACAGTTGAAGGCGGCATTGCTTAACAAACAGCTGAACTTGGGGAGTTATGAGCGGCTGAAGAAGAGTCTGAATATTTCGACCAAGAGCCTGGTGCACCATTGGTCGAAAGCGGGTGGGGCGGGGCAGATACCGGGGTATGCGACGCATCTCGATAAAGTGGCGAAACTCTCCAATTACCTCAAACACGGCGGGAATGCTGCAATTGGACTGAGCGGGGCTTCGTCGTACCTCAATGTGAGAGAGGTTTGTCAGGCAGGGAGTACAGAGGCTTGCAGGAAAGCCCGTTTCGTAGAAACAGGAAAATTCAGCGGGAGCGTGGGTGGTGGAATGGCAGGGTCGTTGGTAGCCGGTGCAGCGGCTGGTACGGTGTGTGCTGCTTTTACTGTGGGTACTGCGGGTTTAGCAATTCCATTATGCGGAATTTTATTAGTTGGCGGCGGTAGCTTCGCGGGCGGTAAGTTAGGTGAGATCATGGGGGAGGGGACAGGGGAATTCATCTATGAGGTATCAAATTATGGATATTAATACATGGCCTATAGCTGTAAAGCTGTCGTTTGTAATTATGCCATTTGTTATTTCCATGTCAGGCTTTGCAATAAGTGCGTACATAACGTTGACTCGTCATTATCAGGTTGTTTGTTCTTCGGTTACAAGTAATTCGTATATAGAGTGTTTGAAAGTAACTTGGGGTGGGTCTTATTTTAAATGGCGACTAATGTTGGTTTGTGCTATTGGTGGGCTAGTCACGTTCCCCTGGTTTGTGTTGCGCCGCGGTCAAGTGGATGCTGAAGAACTAAAAAGATTTCCGCCAAAGCTGAAGCGATGGTTGGCAGTGTCTACTTGGCTAGCTATCATCGGTTTTGCCTGGATGATGTTTGCGGGTTTAGTTATCAAGATTTCCAAGGTGTAGTAATTCTAGTTTTTGTATTTTTGATGAATAGTTGCGTCTAAGAATCGCTGAGTTTGCACGTATTAAGCGCGTTAGTCAGACCCGCAATTGCGGGTCTTTCTCATTTTTATCACCCTCAGCTTTCCCCGCCGGAAGCGGCTCCATGCTGGCCTCATCCACCGCTACCTTACCCCCCCGCGTCTTGACCAACGACACCACCACCCCACCCAGCAACAACCCAAACGTCACCCCCAACGACAGCAACGCTGGCACCTTGCCGACCATCCCGTGGTAGAAGATCTTGCAACCAATGAAGATCAACACCAACGCCAGCGCGTACTTGAGGTAGATAAACCGGTGCATCAACGCTGACAAGGCGAAGTACAGCGAGCGCAAGCCGAGGATGGCAAAGATGTTCGAGGTATAGACAATGAACGGGTCCTGGGTAATGGCGAAGATCGCCGGCACGCTGTCGACCGCAAACACCAGGTCGGCCAGTTCGATCAGTACCAGGGCCAGAAACAGCGGGGTGGCATACCGCAGCGCCTTGCTTTGCCCTGGCGGTGTCTGGCGCACGAAGAAGTGCGAGCCGTGGATCTGGTCGGTAACCCGCATGTGCCGGCGCACGAATTTCAAGATTGGGTTGTTGGCCAGGTCCGGATGGCTGTCCTCCTTCGACAGCGCCATCTTCACCCCGGTGAACAGCAGGAAGGCGCCGAAGATGTACAGTACCCATTCGAAGTTCTGCACCAGTGTCGCACCCACGCCGATCATGATCGCCCGCAGGAACACCACGCCCAGGATGCCCCAGAACAGCACGCGGTGCTGATAGCGGCGGGGGATGGCGAAGAAGCCGAAGATCATCGCCATGACGAACACGTTGTCCATCGACAGCGACTGCTCGACCAGGAACCCGGTGTAGAACTCCAGCGCCGACTGCGCGCCCAGTTCAAACCAGACCCAGGCGCCAAACAGCACGCCGACACTGAAATAGCCCGAGTACAGCAGCAGGCTTTCGCGCATTTCGATCTCGCGGTCCTGGCGGTGCAGCACGCCCAGGTCGAGTACCAGTAAACCGATGACGATGGCGATGAACACCAGCCACAACCACGTGCTGGTACCGAGAAACGGAGTGGTGAGGAATGTCTGCAGAGCCGTCATGAGCCCCTCCTTGATTGTCGACGTTGCAAGGCAACAGTGATCCGACATGGCGGCTTGGCAGCCGTCAGAGGGGCCCGGTATCACATGGGCTTGAGCCTAGTCCCGTTTGCGCGGGATGCCGAATGCAGACCTGTTACATTTCTTTGCCTGGCACCCGGCGGGTGACGCCTTAATACACCCACACTTCTACCCGCCGATTGCGCAAGCGGCCTTGCTCCTGGTCGTTCCCTGCCACGGGCAGTTCGTCGCCCATGCCGGTCACTTCCAGCACGTCCACGCCATCGCGTGCCAGCTCGCGACGAACCGCCAACGCCCGTAAGCGCGAAAGCAGCGCCGCGCGCCCGGGTGTCTCCTTGGGGTCACCAAAGCCCACTAGCACCGCCTTGCTCTGCAGCTTGCCGGCCTGGCGCAGGTACTCGGCTACCCGCTGCACATCGCGCAACGCTTTGTTGTCGAGGCTGGCGCTGCCCTCCTGAAAGCGAAAATTCACGCTCAACCGCTGCGCTTGCTCGGCCAGTGTGCGGTAGCGCGGCGGCATGTCGGCCTGTGGGGGGACCGGTTGCGCCTTGACCTGCTGCGAAACGAAACCCAGTTGGGCGACGATGGCCTGGCCGGCTGGGCTCTGGGCAAAGTCGGCCAGGGCCTTGGCCTGAGGCTTGGGGTTGGCTGGCAGGTAGAAATACAGGCGCCGCGACAGCGGGTAGTCCTCGCTGGCCACGAGCGAGCGCTGCGGCAGCATGGCCGGTGCATCGCCCTGGGCGACGGCCAGCACCTTGGCCCCGTGTACTGCCGCCAGGCTGCTGAAACCGATGGCCTGGCGGTCGGCGGTGACGCGCTCGGCCAGCGTGTCGCTGGACTCAAACCGCTGAGCCTTGGCAGACAGCTCGCCTTGATTAGGGTCGAGCACCAGTGCCTTGAAGGTTTCGAAGGTGCCGGAACGGTCGTCGCGGGCATAAAGGTGAATCTTCCCACCCGCAATGCCCACCTGGTCCCAGCGCTGGATGTGCCCGGAGAAGATCTGCGCCAGTTGCAGCGTGGTCAGTTGCGGCAGTGGGTTGTCGGGGTGGACGATCACCGCCACGCCATCGAGGCCGATGACCTGTTCGGCGCTGGCCGCACGCAGGTCACCCAGGGCATGCAGTTGCTGAACTTCTGTATCGTTGATCGGCCGCGAGGCGGCAGCCAGGTCGGCCTCGCCCCGGCCCAACGCTGCAAAGCCGGTGCTGGAACCATGCGCGGCGATGTCGATACGCAGCGGTTGCCCGCGAACGTCGCGGGCGGTGATGACGGTTTCGTTGGTGTGTGTGCCGGGGGCCTGTTCAATCGCCGTTGCACCTTGAGCCCGCAATTGCCCTTGCACCAAAGCCGGCAGCAGGGCCGCGCCGATGGTGTTGGAGCCCTGCACGCGCAAATGCGCAAAATCGGCCAGGGCCGACAGCGGAAGCAGGGCAAGAAGAATGAGCAGCAGGCGGGGCATGCCGGGCAACCTATGGCACAGAGTTGCCCGGCAGATTACGACGGTGGCGTGATAGAAATATGACAGGCAGTCGGGAGGGCGTTAATCCTGTGAGAGCTGGCTTGCCCGCGAAGAGGCCGGCAAGCACCACAAGACAGTTGCTCCCACAGGTTGCTGCTAAATCAGTGCGCGCCTGCCGACTTGCTCAGGTCACTCTCCGCCCACTCGGTATAGATGCAGGCATCGGCCACGGCCCAGCGCACGTTCACGGTATCCCCTGGCTGCATCGGCATGCCTGCCGCAGACAGCGCCTTCACGGTCATCTCGGTACCGCCGGCAGTGACCACATGGCACGTTTGGCTTTCACCCAGGAACAACACTTCGGCGACCTTGGCCCGCACCTCGTTCCAGCCCGCTGGCAAGGGTTGCGCGGCGGCCTGGGCAGCGGTCAGTGCCAGGGCTTTTTCCGGGCGTACCATGATCAGTGCCTGCTGCTCGGCAGCCAACCCGGCGGTCAGGCGGATGGCCACCGGCTGGCCCTCGAAACTGCCCGCGCCATTGCTGCTGGCCTTGATCCGCAGGAAGTTGGAATTGCCCAGGAACGAGGCGACGAACGCGTTCGGCGGGTTCTGGTAAAGGTCATAGCCACTGCCCAACCCAACGATCTTGCCATGGCTGAAGATGGCGATGCGCTGGGACAGGCGCATGGCCTCTTCCTGGTCGTGGGTGACGTAGACGATGGTGATGCCTAAGCGGCGGTGCAACTGGCGCAGTTCGTCCTGCAGGTCTTCACGCAGCTTTTTATCCAATGCGCCGAGCGGCTCGTCCATCAGCAGGATGCGGGGCTCGTAGACCAGCGCACGGGCGATCGCCACCCGTTGCTGTTGGCCGCCCGACATTTGCGAGGGCTTGCGGTGGGCGAACTTTTCCAGCTGCACCAGCTTGAGCATGGCATCGACCCGCTTGTTGATCTCGGCGGCGCCGAGCTTGCGGATGGCCAGGGGGAAGGCGATGTTGTCGCGCACGTTCAGGTGCGGGAACAGCGAATAACGCTGGAACACCATGCCGATATCACGCTTGTGCGGCGGTACGTTCACCAGCGACTGGCCTTCGACCAGAATCTCGCCGCTGCTGGGGGTTTCGAAACCGGCCAGCATCGACAGGGTGGTGGACTTGCCCGAACCGCTGGAGCCGAGGAAGGTGAGGAACTCGCCGTCCTGGATTTCGAGGTCCAGGTTGTCCACGGCGGTGAAGTCGCCGTAGTGCTTGTTCAGGCCGCGCAGGCTGACCAGGGTCTTGTTGTGCGCGTTGTCTTTGATCACTGCACTCATTGTTGTTTTCTCCGGGCGCTCAGGCGTTGACTTCGGTGCGCCGGCGCAAAGCGGCGGCAATGACCATCACAAGCAGGGACAGGCCGATCAGCAGCGTCGAGGCGACGGCGATCACCGGGCTCAGGTCCTGGCGCAGGGTGGTCCACATCTTCACGGGCAGGGTCTGCAGGTCGGGGCTGGCCATCATCACGCTGAGCACCACTTCATCCCACGAGACGAGGAAGGCGAACAGGCCGCCGGCGATCATGCCCGGGCGAATGGCCGGGAAGGTCACCTTGAAAATCGCCTGCAGGCGCGAGGCGCCGCAGATGACCGCGGCATCTTCGATCGACTGGTCGAACAGCTTCAGCGAGTTGATGATCGAGATAATGGTGAAGGGCAGGGCGACGATCACGTGGCTGACCACGAACGCGAACAGCGTGCCGGTGTAGCCCAGTTTGAGAAACAGCGCATACACCGCGACGGCGATGATCACCAGCGGCACGATCATCGGCATGGTGAACAGGCCGTAGAGCATCTCACGGCCGGGGAAGCGGCCGCGCACCAGGGCAAACGCCGTCGGCAGGCCCAGCAGCACTGCGGCAACAGTGGTCAGCACGGCGACCTTGAGGCTGGCCAGGGCGGCATCCATCCACTCCGGGTTGGAGAAGAACTGGCCGTACCACTTGAAGGTCCAGCCCGGCGGTGGAAACACCAGCCACTGTGAAGAGCCGAACGACAGCAGCACGATGAACACCACCGGCAGCAGCAGGAAGGCGGCGATGACCCCGGTGGTCAGGTACAGGCCCGTACGCAGCGGGCGGCCCATGGCATTGGGTGACAGGAGCATGGCGGATTACCTCGCGTTGCCGACCGGGGATTCCGGCTGCAGCTTCAGGTACAGGTAGAAGAGCACCAGGGTGATCACCACCAGCAGTGCGGCGGCGGCGCTGGCCAGGCCCCAGTTGAGGAACGACTGCACCTGTTGAATGATGAATTCGGGCAGCATCATGTTCTGTGCTCCACCGAGCAGGGCCGGCGTGACGTAGTAACCGAGCGACATGACGAACACCATCAACGCCCCCGAGAACAGCCCCGAGCGGCACAGCGGCAGGAACACCTTCCAGAAGTTGGTCCACGGGCTGGCCCCGCAAATCGACCCGGCTTGCAGCACCATCGGGTCGATGGCGTGCATGGTCGCCTGCAGCGGCAGCACGATGAACGGGATCATGATGTAGCTCATGCCGATCACCACGCCGGTGAGGTTGTGCACCATCTCCAGCGGGGTATCGATGATGCCCATGGCCATCAACGCCTTGTTGATCACACCCGAGCTTTGCAGCAGCACCAGCCACGAGTAGGTGCGCGCCAGCAGGCTGGTCCACATCGACAGCAGCACGATGTTCAGCAACCAGCGGCCCCAGCCGTTAGGCACCAGGGTGATCGCCCAGGCCAGCGGGAAGCCCAGCAGCACGCTGATCAGGGTCACCACACCGGCCACCGAGAAGGTGTTGAACAGCACCCGCGCATAAGCCGAGTTGGCGAACAACTGCTCGTAGTTACCCAGGCCTGGCACTGGCTCCAGCACGCCGCGCAGCAACAGGCCGATCAGCGGGGCGAAGAAGAACAGGCCAAGGAACAGCAGGGCAGGCAGCAGGTTGCGGCTGCCTTTCCAGCGCTGGCCCAGGCTCACACGGCGGGGGGCCGTTCCCGGGGCGCCGGCGCCCGTGGGGGCACCTTGCGCGTTGTGCAGGGCGTTGATGGCGACTTTCATTTGACCAACCACTCATTCCAGCGTGCGGCGATGGCCTGGCCGTTTTTCGCCCAGTAGGCAAAGTCCAGTGTCACCTGGTCCTGGGCATAGGCGGTCGGCAGATTAGGCGCCAGGTCGGCTTTGAGCTTGGGCACGCTGTCCAGGTTGACCGGCGCGTAAGCGGTCAGGTTGGCGAACTCGGCCTGGCCTTCGGGGCTGCTGGCGTTGGCCAGGAACTTCATGGCCGCGTCCTTGTTCTTGGCACCCTTGGGGATGACCAGGAAGTCGGCCATGACCAGGTTCTGCTTCCAGCTCACGCCCACCGGTGCACCGTCTTGCTGCAAGGCATACACGCGGCCGTTCCAGAACTGGCCGAGCGAGGCTTCACCAGAGGCCAGCAGTTGCTGCGACTGCGCGCCGCCACCCCACCAGACGATGTCTTTCTTGATGGTGTCGAGCTTTTTGAAAGCGCGGTCCAGGTCCAGCGGGTAGAGCTTGTCGGCGGGCACGCCGTCGGCCAGTAGCGCCAGTTCCAGCACGCCAGGGCTCGGCCATTTGTACAGGGCGCGCTTGCCGGGATAGGTCTTGGTGTCGAACAACGAGGTCCAGTCTACCGGCTTGTTCGCACCCAGCTTGCCTTCGTTGTAGCCGAGCACGAACGAGAAGAAGAACGAGCCGACGCCATGGTCGGACACGAAGCGCGGGTCGATGCGGTCTTTTTTGACGGTGTTGAAATCCAGCGGCTCGAGCAGGCCTTCACTGGCGGCGCGCAGGGCGAAGTCGGCTTCGACGTCGACCACGTCCCACTGCACGTTGCCGCTTTCGACCATGGCCTTGAGCTTGCCGTAGTCGGTAGGGCCGTCTTGGACGACTTTGATGTTGGTCGCTTTGGAGAAGGGTACGGCCCATGCTTCTTTCTGGGCGTCCTGGGTGGTACCGCCCCAACTGACGAAGTTCAGGCTGTCAGCGGCCTGCGTGGCCTGACACGCCAGGGTCAGCAGGCTGGCGGACAGCACTGCGGTTACACGTTTGCTCAACAGCATGGTTACGCCCTCGTTGCTTTTGTTATTCGAGGCGGGGCTTTTTGGTGCGCCCGCCAACAGTATTCGGGGAGCAGCTAAAACAAAGTGTCGGTGGCCGATTGTGAGTGTAGGTGCCGGCCTGCACATTCAAGGTCTACGGGATATCATATTATGGTATTCCAAACTTTTGGCAAGAGGCGGAGGCGACCGGCCATCACTCCAACCTTTCCAACCATCGCCTCCACGTGCTGTAGGCGCAGCCTTGTGCTGCGAAGAGGCCGGTGCAAACAGGACCCTTCTCTGAGTAAGTACCGGCCTCTTCGCAGCACAAGGCTGCTCCTACACGGCGTGGGCGCTACGGCAGCGGTGTCAGCCAGCCATCTCTGGCTCGAACGGTATGCTCTGCACCACCTCCAACTCATACCCTGCCAACCCCGCATACTTGAGCGGCGGGCCAAGGTGGCGCAGCTTGCCTACGCCCAGGTCCTGCAAAATCTGTGCACCGGTGCCGACTTCCGAATACACCTTCGACTGCCCGCGCTGGTAAGGCCGCACCGGCTGGGTCAGCTGCGGAACGCGTTCGAGCAACGCCTGCGAAGATTCATGGTTGGCCAGGATCACCACCACGCCGGTGCCTTCTTCGGCGACCTTCTGCAGCGCCGCCCACAGTGTCCAGTTGGCCGGGCCGGCGTATTCGGCGCCGACCAGGTCGCGCAGCGGGTCGATCACATGCACGCGCACCAGGGTCGGTTGCTCGCGGCGGATGTCGCCCATGACCATGGCCATGTGCACGCCACCTTCGATGCGGTCTTCATAGGTCACCAGGCGGAAGGTGCCGTGCACGGTGGGCAATTCGCGCTCGCCGATGCGCTTGATGGTCTGCTCGGTGCTCAGGCGGTAGTGGATCAAATCGGCAATGGTGCCGATCTTGATGCCGTGCCTGGCGGCGAACACTTCCAGGTCCGGGCGGCGCGCCATGGTGCCGTCGTCATTGAGCACTTCGACGATCACCGAGGCGGCTGTGAAACCGGCCAGGCGCGCCAAATCGCAGCCCGCTTCGGTGTGGCCGGCGCGGGTCAGCACGCCGCCTTCGCGGGCGCGCAGGGGGAAGATATGCCCAGGCTGCACCAGGTCTTCCGGGCGCGCGTTCGGCGCCATGGCCGCTGCCACGGTGCGCGCACGATCGGCAGCGGAAATACCGGTAGTGACGCCAGTGGCGGCCTCGATCGACACGGTGAAGGCGGTGCTGAACACGCTGCCGTTGGCCGGTACCATCTGCTCCAGGCCCAGGCGCTGGCAATGATCGTCGGTCAGTGTCAGACAGATCAGGCCGCGCGCTTCGCGGGCCATGAAGTTGATGGCCTGGGCGTCACAGCGTTCGGCGGCGATCAGCAGGTCGCCTTCGTTTTCCCGGTCCTCATCGTCCACCAGCAGGACCATCTTGCCTTGCCGGTAGTCCTCGAGAAGTTCTTCGATGCTGTTGAAAGCCATGCTGCACGCTCGCTGTGGTGGGGTGATTTTTATGGTATACCATCATACACAAATACTTTTGCAACAGGAGAGCAGCGGATGAAAGCGTATTGGATCGCCCACGTGGATGTGACCGACCCCGAGCAATACCAGCAATACACCCAGCGCGCGCCCGCTGCCTTCGCCGCATTCGGTGGGCGGTTTCTGGCGCGGGGCGGGCGTAGCGAGGCGATGGAAGGGCGGCCGACGCCGCAGCGCAGCGTGGTGATCGAGTTCGACTCATACGAGCAGGCGGTGGCCTGTTATCAGTCGGCGCTTTATCAGGAGGCCTGCAGCCACCGCCAAGGTGTGGCGAAGGCTGAAGTGATCATCGTCGAAGGGTTCGAGCCCTGAGGTGATCAGGGCCGGCATCGGTTTACGGCATGCCTGGCAACTCATGGGGGCGCAAGTCGAACACCAGGACCTCTGCATCCTGGCCATTGTCAAGTTGCAGCAACTGCTCCTGGCGCACCCGAACGCCATCGCCCTCATTCAACACCTGCCCATTGAGCTCGATGCTGCCGCGCGCCACATGCACGTAGCCGTGCCGATTCTGCGGCAAGGTCAGGCTCGCCCGCTCTGCACCGTCGAACAACCCGGCGTACACCCGCGCATTCTGGCGCACCTGCAATGAACCTTCGGCACCATCCGGGGAGATGATCAGCCGCAATTTGCCGCGTTTTTCCTCGGCACTGAAGTGCTGCTGCTGGTAACGCGGCGTTGCGCCCTGGACGTTAGGCACGATCCAGATCTGCAGGAAGTGCACTGGCTGCGCCTGGCTGTGGTTGAACTCGCTGTGAGCCACACCGTGCCCGGCACTCATCAGTTGCACGTCGCCGGGGCGGATCACCGAGCCGGTGCCCAAGGTGTCCTTGTGCTCCAGCGCACCTTCGAGCACATACGAAAAGATTTCCATGTCCCGGTGCGGGTGCTCGCCAAAGCCCTTGCCAGCGATGACGCGATCGTCGTTGATCACCAGCAGGTCCGAGAAGCCTTGTTCGTCGGGGTTGCGGTAGTGGCCGAAAGAGAAGGTGTGAAAGGATTTCAGCCAGCCATGAAAGGCCAGGCCGCGGTCTTGGGCGTTACGGACGGTGAGCATGGTGGTCTCCTTATAAGTGGGTTTCGGAAGAACAGGTGGCAATGGCACGCGCAACCACAAAGACTCGATCGCGCGGGCCTTTGTGTCTGGATTTATTGAAGGTGTACCTTCAGCTCCCCAGCCGCCTGGCGCATCGCCGCTTTCACTTCAGGCACCTGGCTCAGCGGGTTCAGCAACCCATAGTCATGAATCATCCCGTTGTACCGCACCGCAGTCACCGTCACCCCCGCCGCATCCAGCTTGCGTGCATAGGCCTCGCCCTCATCACGCAACACATCGAACTCTGCGGTCTGCACCAGCGCTGGCGGCAGGCCTTTGAGCTGCTCGCTGCTGGCGCGCAGCGGCGAGGCGTAGATTTGCTCACGTGCCTTGGCGTCAGTGGTGTAGCTATTCCAGAACCACTTCATCATGCCGGTCGTGAGGAAGTGCCCCTCGGCGAACTGCTTGTACGAGCCGGTTTCGAAGCTGGCATCGGTCACCGGCCACAGCAGCAACTGGAAGCGCAGCTTAGGGGTACCGGCCTCCTTGGCCTTGAGCGCGACCACTGCGGCCATGTTGCCGCCGACGCTGTTGCCGGCCACGGCCAGGCGCTTGCCATCCACGCCGATCGCTTTGCCATGCTCGGCCACCCAGCGGGTGGCGGCATACGCCTGGTTGATGGCAGTGGGGTAGTGCGCTTCAGGTGAAGGCGTGTAGTCCACGTACACCGCTACCGCGCCGGAACCGACCACCAGGTCGCGAATCAGCCGCTGGTGAGTCGGGAAATCGCCCAGTACCCAGCCGCCGCCGTGGAAGAACATGAACACCGGCAACTCACCCTTTACATTGGCCGGGCGGACAACTTGCAGCGTGATCGCCTCGCCGTTGGCCTGGATCGTGTGTGCTTTGACTTCGATGCCGGACAGGTCAACCTTGACCGACGATTGAGCACCGGTCAGCACTGCACGGGCGTCCTTCGGCGCGAGCTGTTCCAGGGGCTTGCCGCCACCCTTTTCCAAGGCTTCGAGGAAGGCCTGGGTGTGCTGCTCGACGCCTGGGCTGCCTGCTGCAAACGCAGTGGAAACGGAGAGGGCAAGGAGGCTAGTAGTGAGTGCCTTGTGGACAATGTTCATGTGCGAATCCTTTTCTATGCAAGTGTTTGAGGGGGGCGCATTGCCTGGCCTTAAGGGCCATCGCTGTGACTTGCGAGTAGATTAAGGAGATGCCTTCGTGGGAAAAAGCGGCTATAAAGCGTTTGACTGTCACCAGGAGCGAGACAATGAACCCTTACGAAGACATGCGGATCTTCGCCCAGGTCATGGAAGCCGGTAGTTTCACCGCTGCGGCGGACCGTCTGGGTATGTCCAAGCAATCGGTCAGCCGGCGCCTGATGCAACTTGAAGAACGCCTGGGCGTGCGCCTGCTCAACCGCTCGACACGGCGCCTGGACGCCACCCCGCTGGGGCAGCACTATTACCAGTCGGCGTTGCGCTTGCTGGGCGAAGTGCAGCAGGTGGAGCACGACATCAGCGGCCAGGCCCAGGCCTTGCGCGGCACCTTGCGCCTGAGTGCGCCGCTGTCGTTCGCCATGGCCCACCTGGGGTGCCTGCTGACCGAATTTCTGCAGTTGCACCCGCAGGTGGATGTAGAAGTGGACCTCAGCGACCGGGCCGTGGACCTGATCGGCGAAGGCTATGACCTGGCCTTGCGCATTGGCGCGCTGGAGGACTCCAGCCTCATCGCGCGGCGTCTTGCCGGTGTTGAACGGGTGTACTGCGCAAGCCCGGCCTATCTTGAGGCGCATGGGGTGCCCGCATTCCCCGAGCAGTTGGCCGGGCATGACTGCCTGCCTTATGGGCATTCACGCCAGGTGCAGTGGCAGTTCAAACAGGGCGGCAAGACGCAGGCAATTGCGGTGGCGGGGCGGATGCGCGCCAACAATGGCGAAATGCTCAGGGATGCGGCGATAGCGGGGATGGGCGTGACGTACCTGCCTACGTTCATCGTTGGCCAGGCACTGACGGATGGCCGCTTGGTGACGTTGCTGGAAGACTGGACGCCGCCGGCGTTGCAGTTGTCGGCGGTGTATCCGCAGCATCGCCAGGTGGCGCGGGCGGTGCAAACCTTTGTCGGGTTCTTGCGGGAGCGGCTGGCGCAGTTGTGACGGGGCCAGCGCGTTCGCCGCTGGTGGGCTGAAGTGCAATTCGGCTAGCATGAGGCTCTGCCAAGCAACCCGCGCGCGACTGCGCAAGGCTTGATCCCTCCCTTCTGATCCGAACCTCTGCATGACTGCCTTCTACCTCAAACTACTCATGACACCCACCCTCATGCTGGCCATCTCGCTGGCGGGCAAACGTTGGGGTACGCAAATTGGCGGGCTGCTGTCGGGGCTGCCTGTCACCTCAGCGCTGGTGATGCTGTTTCTCAGCCTTGAACAGGGCGAGGTGTTCGCGTCGCAGGCCGTACCTGGGGCATTGGCGGGGGTGGCCGCCGTGCAAGCGACCTGTTTGTTCTACTACTGGGTGACCCAGCGCGTCAGTGCGTTTGTCGGCTGCATCGTAGCGCTGCTGTTCTTCGCTGTGGCCGCCTTGGCGACCAGCCACCTGGGCTGGGTGGCGCTGTCTGTCGTTGCCACGCTGTTACTGGTCGTCGCCATCGTCGTCGCTACCTCGCAACCGGCCCAGGCCCGTTCAGCGCGTTACGTGCCGATGCCGCGCTGGGTCATCCCGATGCGCATGATGACCGCCACCTTGTTGCTGTTGGTGATCACGGCCAGTGCAACGATGCTCGGGCCGGTGGTCAGTGGGATGCTGGCGCCGGTCCCGGTAATCGCCTGGCCGCTTGCAGTATTTGCCCACGTCCAGGGCGGGCGCCACGAGTTGGGCGCGATCGTGCGTGGCAATGCCATTGGCGCGGTGGGCGTGGTGGGCTTCTACCTGGCCCTGCAAAGTTCGCTGTTGCAGTGGGGCGCAGTGCTGTCGATTTCGCTGGCGGTGTTGCTGGCGGTGGTTGTGACGTTCGTCTTGGCGAAGCTGTTGCAGCCACGCTAGAGCGTGCTGCAAGGCGCCTAGGCGCCAGGCGCACTGGGTTCGATGGGGAAATACCAAGGCGCCTTGGCATCGAGGTGAATGTGCTTTTGGCTGTGTGGCGTGAAGGGCGTGTCCAGTGTGGCCAGGGCCACCGATACCCAGTCGCTGAACTCACCCTCGGCGCGTGACCAGAACAGGTTCGAGCCACAGCGTGCGCAGAATTCGCGTTGTACCGAAGGCGAGGAGTGATAGGTGCTGATCGTGTCTGCGCCGGTCAGTACCTTGAGGGCGTTGCGGGGTACGCTGGCATAGCTTGCAAACGCCGCCCCGTGGCCTTTGCGGCACTGGCTGCAATGGCAATGGGTGAGCGCTTTGGGGGCTGTGAGCAACTGATAGCTGACAGCGGCGCAAAGGCAGCTGCCGTGATAAGTGTGCGGCATGAGGGTAGTCCGTGGGCGGTGGGCACGTGGGCCGCTACGCAGCCCTTTCGATCAGTTCTGCCAGGGCGGCGCAGCGGTCGAGTGTGGCAGCAGTGCGCTCAGGGGGTGCCGTTTCTGCCATGCAGGCAAAACGCCCGGCGCTTGCTCAAGCGTTCGTAATACGCCCTGACGGCTGGCAAATCAGGGTGCTCGAAAGGCGTCTCGAACCACCGGTTGACCGAAAGGCCGATGGGGATGTCTGCCAGGGTGAACATGTCGCCGGCCACATACGCACCGGTTGCGGCGAGCTGCCGATCAAGAATCTGCATGTAGCGAGACCACTCGGCACGGCCCGCGGCCAGCGCCTGCGGGTCCTGGTGGGCGGGTGAATGCCTGACCAGCGACATGAAGGTGTAGCTCCAGGACCTGTTGAGGTCCGAAGCCTGCCAGTCGATCCATTGATCGATACCTGCTCGTGCTTTTGCCTCGGTCGGGTACACCGAGGCGTGGCCATAGCGCGTCGCCAGGTAACGGATAATGGAGTTGGATTCCCACAGGGTGAAGTCGCCATCCTGGATGACCGGGATCATGGCGTTGGGGTTAAGTGCCAAGAATTCGGGGGTGTCGGTGGCGGTGAAGCCTGCGCCCCAGTCCTCCCGTTCGAAGGGGATATCAAACTCGGCACAGGCCCAGAGGACTTTACGCACGTTGATCGAAGACGCTCTGCCCAATATCCGTAACATGGTATTCGTCCTTGCTTGTGGAAGGCTGATCGTCCGTCACGGCATGACCTCGGTCAAGGATTAACCGTGGGCGGTGGGCAGGGTTTTTCGTTCGTTAAAAATAATGCTGCAAGGCTGTCCCTTTTTTTCAGGCCGCCTGTCATTAGCGGTAGTAGAGAATAAAGGGAGCCTGTTTCAATGCCTGTCGTATTGCCTTGCCGCCCGCGTGCGGCGTCACTTCGTTCGCGTCCGTTGATGTACCTGGGTTTTGCCATCAGCCTGAGTGCCAACCTGTTGTCTTCGTCAGCCTGGGCCGACGACCTCGCGCGGCGTACCTACACCGTGCCCGCCGGCACCCTGGGCGCCGCGCTGACCCGTTTCGCCCACCTCGCCGGGGTCAGCCTTTCACTCGACCCGGCGCTGGTCACTGGCCGGCAAAGCAGGGGGTTGTCAGGCAGTTACAGCGTTGACGAGGGCTTCATGCAGCTGCTTCAAGGCAGCGGCCTGCAGCTGCAACCAGTGGGTAACGGGGCGTTTACCCTGGTGCCTGTGGCGCAAGCGTCGGATGCGCTGGAGATCGCCCCGACCAGCATTGTCGGTGGCCATGTGGGTGCCAGCGACGCGCCACCTTATGCCGGTGGCCAGGTCGCCCGCCAAGGGTCGCAAGGCCTGCTTGGCTCGCGCGACTTCATGGACACCCCGTTCAGCATGACCACCTACACCAGCGACCTGGTGAAGAACCAGCAGGCACGTACCCTGGGTGACCTGATTGCCAGCGACCCCTCGGTGCGTGCGACCAACCCGGCAGGTGGGCGCTTCGAGCAGTTCACCATCCGCGGGTTCAGCTTGTTCAACAGCGATGTTTCCTACAATGGCCTGTTCGGCATCTTGCCGACCTACTCGATCGACATGGAGATGGCCGACCGGGTCGACATCATCAAGGGGCCGAGCCAGTTGCTCAATGGCATTTCGCCGCGCGGCAGCGTGGGCGGCGGTATCAATGTGGTGCCAAAGCGGGCAGGCGATACGCCCATTACTGAGTTCACCGGCAGTTATGCCTCGGGCAGCCAGGCCGGTGGCGCGGTGGATGTCGGTCGCCGTTTTGGCGAGGGCGGGCAGTTTGGTATCCGCTTCAACGGCGTCAAGCAGGCCGGCGACACCGAGTGGGAACACCAGCGTGTCGAGCGGGACATGGCGGTGCTGGGCCTGGACTTTCGCGGCGAGCGGCTGCGCCTATCGACCGACATCGGCCACACCGAACGTGATACCGATGCCCCCCAGGAGCGTGTGCTGATTGGTGCCAACGCCAAGGTGCCGAGCGCCAATGATGTACACCACAACTACGCACAGGCCTGGAGCAAGGCGCGCACTAATGACACCTTCGGTGCCGTCAATGCCGAGTACGATATCAGCGACTCGCTGATGGCTTATGGCGCAGTCGGTGCGCGCAAGAGCAACCATGACTTCTTGCGCCACAACGTTTCGATCATCAACGATGCCGGGGACTTTACTGTTCAGCCGCGCGATTTCACCCGCGATGAAAGCGTGCGTACCGCCACGGCCGGTGTGCGCAACTGGTTCCATACCGGGCCGGTCAGCCATGAAGTGAACCTGGCCGCCACGTACTTTTACATGGACTTCACCAACGGCGGCGCGCGCTACGCCTCCGCGCCCAGCAACCTCTACAACCCGGTGGCCACGCCGACACCCGGCACCCCGACCCGGCTCGACCCCAAGGTTTACACCGAGAACCGGTTCAGCGGCGTCGCCCTGGCCGATACCCTTGGCTTTTTCGATGACCGCCTGCTGCTGACCTTGGGCGCCCGCTGGCAGCGGGTGCAGGTTGATGACTGGAGCGACGGCGTCAAAGGTGACACGGCCTACGACGAAGAAAAGGTGTCGCCATCGGCGGGCGTTCTGCTGAAGGTCAGCGAGCAGCTGTCGCTGTACGCCAACTACATGGAAGGCTTGAGCCAAGGCAAGATCGCGCCGTCGACGTCGGTCAACGAAGACCAGATCTTCCCGCCCTTCACCAGCCGGCAGGTGGAAGTCGGGGCGAAGTATGACCTGGGTAAGGTCGGCTTCACCGCCAGCGTGTTTCGCATACGCCAGCCCGCCTACGAAACCAATGCCACTACGCGAGTGTTCGGGCCCAATGGCAAGCGCGACAACCGAGGTGTGGAACTCAGTGTGTTTGGCGAGCCGCTGGAGGGCGTCCGCCTGCTGGGCGGGGTGATGTACATCGACAGCGAACTGACCGATACCGTCGGCGGCGCCTTCGACGGCAACCGCGCACCGGCAACGCCCGAGTACAACGTCAATGTGGGGGCCGAATGGGATGTACCGAGGGTAAACGGGCTGACCTTGACCGCACGGGGCATTCACTCGAGTTCGCAGTACCTGGACCAGAACAACAGCAAGCAGATCGACGACTGGGAGCGTTTCGACCTGGGCGCCCGCTATGCCTTCAAGGTAGACGAGACCCAGGTCACGCTGCGTGCCAGTGTCGAGAACGTGCTGGACGACCGCTACTGGGCGTCGGCAGGGGCTTCGGACGACAGTGAGCCAGGGCTGACGCTGTCTACCCCAAGGACCTACCTGCTGTCGGCGACGCTGGGCTTCTGAGCCCAGGGTCAGAACTTCAACCTGTCGATGCTGAGGGTGGCTATGCTCTGCTATCAGGGTACCGGTGTGGTCGCTTTCGGCTCCCAGGGCGTTGAATGCTTGCCTGGGCGCCACGAAATTGGCACCCTTGGGCGCCTTGAACCGTCAGTATCACGACAGAAGGAAGTTTGCGTTGAGCTGGGACAAAGTCGGCAAAGTCCTCGTAGCCCTGCTGATTGGCCTGATGGTCATGGTAGTGGCCTATGTGGTGATCAAAGGCAGCCCTCGCCTGGAGGCCTCCCTGACCTACGCCTACCTCACTTACCCGAGCCAATTCAGCGAACGCATCACCAAGGCCAGCGAGCAACTTAAGTACGAGCAATTGCAGGGCCGTATCAACACCATCAGCGAAGGGCAGTTGCACCAGGATCAGGTCGACAGGTTGATCGAACTGGCCCAGGCGCCTTACGCCCAGTTGTTCGCCAAACCGTTCGAGGCGGGGCTGGTCGACCACCGCACCGGTCTGCTCATCGACCTGCGCAACACCGGTAATGCGCCGGTTCGCCTGGTGAAGATTCGCCTGCCGGCCAAGGGCCTGGTGCAAGTGCGCGATGCGGCTGGCAACGACACCATTATTGAAGCCGCCACGCCCCTGGTCGAGATACCCTCCATCGAACCGGGTGGGGCGTGCAAGGTGTGGGTGTACTTCGATGCCGACTACTCGCAGATCCGCCAGGGCGGCGTCAGCATCCGTCATGCCGACGGCGTGGCCGATGTGCAGGTGTACCGAGAGTTCACCGGCTTCCCCGCGCAAGTGGCGCGCTACAGCCGCGAATTGATGGTGCTGCTGGTGGTGTTAGGGTTCAGCGTGCTGGGGTTGGCGTACGCCTGCCTGTCACGCCGACGCGTGCCGGTGTTGCCGTCCTGAACCTATCGATGGGTCACTGTGAGCAGCCTTGCGCTGCGGAGGCCCGTAGCACCAGCGAAGATTCACGGTGTTGTCGCGGGCCTCTTCGCAGCACAAGGCTGCTCCTACACAACCGCTATTCGGTATTTGGTTGTGATATTCAGTAACGATCTACCGAGTGCTGAATTGCTGTGTCTCCTATTGTTCGTAACGACAAGGATCGTTAAACGAGGGGCACACCATGGATTGGGCCAAAGCAAAACTCTTACGGCGGGGACGGTTTTCGGAGCCCGGCAGGCTATACCTGCTCACCACTGTCACTCACCAGCGCAGGCCGCTGTTTGCAAACCTGCGTGCTGCGCGCCTGGTCATCGGGCAAATGCGCCATTCGGAACGAGAAGATGCCTGCCATTCACTTGCCTGGGTGGTGATGCCTGACCACTTACATTGGCTGATTGAGCTTCACACCGACACACTGTGCAGCCTGATGCGGCAGTTCAAGTCGCGTTCTGGCACTGCACTATGCAAAGCAGGGGTAAGTCGTGGCCAAGTCTGGCAACGTGGTTATCAAGACCGTGCCGTACGCAAGGACGATGACGTGCGCAAGATAGCCAGGTACATCGTTGCAAACCCATTGCGTGCGGGTTTGGTTGAACACATAGGTGACTATCCCCATTGGGACGCAGTGTGGCTCACTGCGGACGTGACCAACCCACTTAACTCACTGTAGGAGCAGCCTTGTGCTGCGAAGAGGCCCGTAGCACCAGCGAAGATTCGCGGTGTTGTCGCGGGCCTCTTCGCAGCGCAAGGCTGCTCCTACACGCTCGTGCTTAGCTGCATTCTTCGTGCAGCGCCAGGCTCTGGCGCTGCTGCTCCAGCAGGGCGGTGCGCAGTGATGCGGGGGCTAGGACACGTATCGAACCTGCCTGGGACAGTAACCAGCCCATCAGTGCACGGCTGTCGTCGACGGTAGCGGCCAGCGCGGCGCCGCCGTCTTGCTGAGGTGCCAGCTGCATGTCTGTGGACAGTGGCTGCTGTTCCAGGCGCCGCGCGAGCGCGTCATCGACCCAAGCGCGTAGCCCGATCTGGCGAACCGGTGCGAGGGCATCCGGTTGCAGTTGCTGCGCCTCGTCCAGGCTCAGCCCAGGTTGCCAGTACCAGCCATAAGGCATGCCTTTACTGTTGCAGTGCAGCGGAAACAACGCCGACAGTTCCACCAGGTCGCGCTCCACGGTGCGCTTGCTGGTGGTGTGGCCCACCTTCGCCAGCGCTGCCTGCAACTGCGTAGAGCTCATGCCTGGGTGGCGCCCCGGCAGCAGCTTGAGCAGCTGCCATTGGCGGGCGATGGTGTGGCGGGTAGGGTGGCTTGGCAAAGGAGGCTCGTCCGTGAATGCCAGGCACTGGGTGCGCCCGGATAATGGCATTTGGCTATCCTGCAAGCATACCCTGCCCGGGGATGGGATCCAAACTATTACGGGGCCGTCACTTGCCATGCTTCTTAAATTTGACCAAAATATCGGTCTTAATTGAGGGCTGATAGCATGCAGAATATTTTCGCTGACGTAGCGGTAAGCGTTTCAGAGCTAAAAAAGAACCCAACTGCAGTAATGTCTGGCGCCGCAGGCATGCCCATTGCCGTACTGAATCACAATCGTGTGATGGGTTACATGGTGCCGGCCGAACTGTATGAAGCCATGATGGAAAAACTGGAAGACATCGAGCTAAGCGAGCTGGCCAAGTCCCGTCTTGGTGAGCAAGGTATACCGGTGTCTTTGGATGACTTATAAGCTTGAGTTCGTCCCTTCAGCGTTCAAGGAGTGGGGCAAACTGGGCCATACGTTGCGTGAGCAGATCAAGAAGAAGCTTGGCGAACGTTTGCAGGCACCGAGGGTGCAGGCCGATGCTCTGCGGGAGCTGCCTAATCATTACAAAATAGAGTTCAAGGCTTCAGGCTACCGCCTCGTCTACCGGGTCGAAGATGAGCGGGTCGTTGTTGTGGTAGTTTCAGTGGGCAAGCGTGAACGCAGCGCGGTTTATCAGTCAGCCAAAAAGCGCTAGAGGGGCGTTCACAAGCAGCGTTTTTGCGATGTTGCGATGAACTCCCCCTCACTGTGTCCTACGATTCTTTGTTATCTCCGCACTGTTGCAGGGCCTCGATAAATACTCGCTCGGCCCGGTTCAGCCGTTGCTCCCTGTTCCACAGCAGGTGGATATCCACATCCGCAATCCCCTCCTGCGGTGGCAACTTCCATAACAACCCCGCCGCCACATCCGCCGCCACCACGTGTTCCGGCAGGCAGCCGATGCCAAAGCCCGCGATCACCAGCCGGCGTACCTCTTCAAGGCTGGGCGAGGACGCTACGATCCGCCCGGAGAACCCTTGCTGGTCCCGGAAGATGGTCAGCGGCGAGAGCATCCCGCCGATCTGGTCGCTGGTGAAACTGACGAAGTTCTCACGCTGCAGGTCGCCCTCCAATTGGCCGAACAAGGCATGGTGCTTGCCGCAGAAAAACCCATAGCGCTGGCGCAGGAACAGCCGCTGCTCCAGCCGCGGTTGCGGCCGTCGATTGAGGCTCAAGCCCGCCGTGGCAGTCTTCTCCTGCAAGGCGGCGACGATGTCGGAGCTGCGCATCACCTCGATTTCCAGCTCTACCCGTGGGTGCTGGCGGTGGAAGTCGGCAAGAAAATCGTCGAACTGCTCGCTTTCGATGCGGCTGATCATCAGCAAGCGCACCTTGCCCACCAGTTCGTCCGCCGGTTGCTCCAGCAGGCAGCCGATCTGCGACATTTGCCCATACACCTCGCCGGCCAGCACAAACAGCTGCTCGCCCATTTCAGTCAGCACAAAGCGTGGCCCACGGCGGGCGATGAGTTGCCGGCCGAGCTGATCTTCGAGGCGTTTGAGCGCCTGGCTCACCGCCGGTTGGGTAAGGTGCAGGCGGGCGGCCGCCCGGCTAATGGACAGCTCCTGGCCGATGACCCGGAAGGTGCGCAGCAGGTTCCAGTCGAGGCGGTCGTTGAGCAGGCGGTCGGACATGGTCGGGCTCGATAATAAGCTGGGCTAATAGTGCAAATAATAAATAGAAAATTGACTAATCATAGCCCGGGGACGATGAATCGCCTGCCTTGAATGCTTCAGCGCCTATGAGATCGAGCGCCGCCCGCGCGGCGCTTCGCAGCACAAGGCTGCTCCTACATCCGTTTCTGGCCAGTGAGGTCTGTGATATTTGCGCGCGACCGCCTTGTTTGTTCGAACGGTATTGAGGTGGGTACCAAAAGGGGCCGCGCGCCCAAACCTCAGGAATAATTGGCCCGAAACAGATGTGGGAGCAGCCTTGTGCTGCGAAGCGCCGCGCGGGCGGCGCTCGATCTCACAGGCGCAGAAGATGTCAAGGCGAACACCCCGCCACACCACCGTCCCTACACCCCACCCCGCCGCACATGCTTCACCAGCACCTTCTCCAACAACTCCCACATCGCCGGGTCCGTACTGAACGCCACATTGAAGCGCATCCATCCGGTCGGCTTGGCATCGACCATGAACAGCTGCCCAGGCCCAAGCATGATGCCTTTCTCCAACGCATCATCCAGCAGCTCCGCGCTGTCGGGGATGGCGGGGTGGCGGGTCCAGATGTACATGCCTTCATCCGACTCGGTGAACAACTCGAAGCCCAGCCGGTGCAGGTGCCGGCCCACTTCCTGGTGCGCCTCGGCCAGGCGCTGGCGCAGGCGTTTGAGGTGTTTGCGCCAGCGGCCGTCGATGATCGCGGCGTACACCACGCGCTCCATCACCTGCGAGGTGGTGAGGCCTGAGCGCATTTTCAGGTGCACCAGTTTCTGCATCAGCTCCGGGTTGGCCATCATGTAGCCAACCCGTACGTTGGGCGAGATGCTCTTCGAATAGCTGCCGACGTACACCACCTGCTGCAGGTGGTCGAGGCTGGCCAGGCACGGTTGCGGTTCGGCGACCATGTCGGCGTACAGGTTGTTCTCGACCAGGCGGAAGCCATGCTGGCTGGCCAGTTGCAACAGCCGATGCAACTGCGGCAGCGGGGTGCGCGAGCAGGTCGGGCTGTGCAGGTGCGGCTGGGTGAAGAACGCGGTCGGGCGGTGATGCGCCAGCAACTGCTCCAGCTGGTTCAGGTCGTAACCGGCAGGGGTGCGGGGTACGCCGACCAACGTCGCGCCCTGGGTGCGCAGGATGCTCATCAGGTTGGGGTAGCCGGGGTCGTCGACCAGCACCACGTCCCCTGGGCGCACCAGGGTGCGCGCGGCCAGGTCCAGGGCCTGGCTGGCGCCGTGGGTGAGCATCAGCTGCGCCGGGTTGGCGACGATCGATAGCTCCTGCTGCAGGTTTTGTGCGGTCAGCGTGCGCAGTTCGGCCAGGCCCATAGGGTCGCCGTAGCCGGACAACTCCAGCGGGCTGCCAGCAACCTGGCGCAGGCCGCGGCGCAGGCCTTCCTCGTACATCCAGTCATTGGGCAGCCAGCCGCAGCCGGGCTTGAAGGGCAGCTGGCGGATCTCGAAGATCTGCTGCAGGTACCACTCGGAGTTGAACGTTGGTCGACTGGTGTCGGCCTCGACATTGTGTTTGTCCAGCAACTCGCCAGCTGCGCGGTTGATGAAAAATCCGGCATTGCCGCGGCTGACCAGCAGGCCCTGGGCGACCAGGCGGTCGTAGGCCTCGACCACGGTGAAGGTACTCACCGAGTAGGTCGCGGCAAAGGCGCGGATAGACGGGACCTTGGCCCCAGGCTTGAGCGTCTGGTTGTCGATCAGCTCGCGCAAGCCGTCGATGATCTGGTTGACCAACGGGGTGGGGGCGTCTGGGTGTAATTCGAACATTCGAGGGCCTTTCAGGGTGCGTAGCGTCAGGTGCCTGCAGGGTGTACTGCATTGGCGACCTGTACAGTGCAGTGCGAGATTCATGCCACTGTGCATGGCTCTCTGCGTCGGACATTTTTACATTAGGTGTCGGATATCGCCACATAAAGCATGTTCAGTTCGCTCGAAGGGCAAACCTTCGGGCGCGTCAGCAGGCCGCCATGGATGGCCTGCGTGTGTTTGCTCACACCATCCTGCCCGCATTAGCACTGATGTACAGGTGAGGCCGCTAGCCATCGGGGTCTCACAGTTTTCCTTGGATAAAAAGAAGCACGGGGTACACAACTGATGGACGCAACATCCACAACCACCACCGCGAAAGGCGGGCACGAGAGCAAGCTCAGTGCCTCCCTCAAGTCGCGCCACCTGACGATGATGTCGATCGCCGGGGTTATCGGCGGCGCCTTGTTCGTCGGTTCCGGCAGCGTGATCCACAGCGCCGGCCCGGCCGCTGTCCTGGCCTACCTGGCAGGCGGCATCCTGGTGGTGCTGATCATGCGCATGCTCGGCGAAATGGCGACGTCCTCGCCTGACACCGGCTCGTTCTCCACCTACGCCGACCGCGCCATTGGCCGTTGGGCTGGTTTCACCATCGGATGGCTGTACTGGTGGTACTGGGTCATCCTCATGGCGTGGGAAGCCTATGTGGCGGGCAAGATCCTGCATGGCTTCTTCCCTGACGTCAGTGTCAACGTGTTCGTGCTGGCCACGACCCTGCTGCTGATCACCGTCAACTTCTTCAACGTCAAGCATTACGGCGAGTTCGAGTTCTGGTTTGCCTTGATCAAGGTGATCGCCATCGTCTGCTTCCTGGTGGTGTGCACCGCAGCGGTGATGAACGTCTGGCAGTTCGGTGAAGTGCGTGGCATCAGCCACCTGACCGCAGAAGGCTTCATGCCCAACGGCATCACTACGGTGATTGGTGCGTTGCTCGGGGTGATGTTCGCCTTCCTCGGCGCAGAGATCGTGACCATCGCCGCGTCCGAAGCCAAAGACCCGGCCGCGCAGATCGTCAAGGCCACCAACTCGGTGGTGTGGCGTGTGTGCCTGTTCTACGTTGGCTCGATCTTCCTGATCGTCTGCCTGGTGCCGTGGAACGACCCGCACCTGGGCGTCTCGGGCTATGGTGCCTACCGCCGTACCCTGGAGCTGCTGGGCGTGCCGTATGCCGAGTTGCTGATGAACTTCGTGGTCCTGACCTCGGTGAGCAGCTGCCTGATCTCCGGTCACTACACCGCTTCGCGCATGCTGTTCTCGCTGTCCCAGCGTGGCGACGCGCCGTCGTTCTTCAAGATCACCCGCGCCGGCACCGGCGTACCGGTGTACGCGATCATGGGCTCGTGCGCCGTGGCGGTGGTGTGTGCGCTGATCAACTTCAGCGAAACCCTGCGCCCGAAAGACGTGCTGGACACCCTGATGAACACCACCGGCATGATCGCGCTGCTGGTGTACCTGGTGATCGCCTTCTCGCAGCTGCGCATGCGCCGCAAGCTGATTGCCGAAGGCAAGGAAGTGCGCCTGAAGATGTGGCTGTTCCCGTGGCTGACCTACCTGGTAATCGCGTTCATCGTGGCTGCCCTGGTGACCATGGCGTTCATGCCTGACTACCAGATCCTGGTGATCTCCACCGGTATTGCTGCCGCAGTCGTGGTAGCCATGGGTGTGGTGCATCAGATCCGTAGCGCCAAACGCCACTAAGCTTCAGTTGTGGTTCGAGACGGCCGGCTCCCTTGGGGACCCGGCCGTTTCGCGTTGTTGGGCCGGGTGTTTGTCCGGCGGCATGTGAAAACGCTGGTTCATCCACGGCGAGCCGAGGAGGGCGGCAGCGGCGATCAGGGCCAGTATGGCGAGGGCCAGGAATGTTTTCATGGGCAGGCGCATATAAGGACTGACTTCAAGGATAGACGCTCGGTTCCGGCCCGCGAATAGACCCTAAGTGCCACTACTTGGCTTATGCTGGGCACATTGCCCGCCCAAAGGAGCCGCACATGGCCTGGTCCGCCACCCAGTATTCCCTCTTCGAAAACGAGCGCACCCGCGCCGTACGCGACCTGCTGACCGCCGTGCCGCCACGCCCGGTCCGCCATGCCACCGACCTGGGCTGCGGCCCGGGCAACTCGACCGAGGTGCTGCTGCAGCGCTACCCCGATGCCCAGGTGACGGCGCTGGACAGCGACCCAGACATGGTCGAAAAGGCCCGGGAGCGCAAAAGGCTGTGTGTACCGCGCGTGCGCTGCGCCATTGCCGACATTGCCCAGTGGGCCGCGCCAGAGCCGCAAGACCTGATCCTGGCCAATGCCTCGCTGCAATGGGTGCCGGACCACGCTTCGCTGTATCCGCACCTGGTCAGCCAGCTGAGCGAGGGCGGCAGCCTGGCGGTGCAAACCCCTGACAACCTTGACGAGCCAGCGCACCGGCAACTGCGCGAAATCGCCAGCAAAGGCCCCTGGGCCGCCAAATTCGCCGATTTCCAGCTACCGCCCAGGCACAACGCCGCGTTCTATTACGACCTGCTCAGCCCGCGGAGCGCGCGGGTGGATGTGTGGCGTACTACGTACCATCATCCGTTGGAGGGTGGCGCCGAAGCGGTGGTGGAGTGGTTCAAGGGCTCGGCGTTGCGGCCTTACCTGGCCAGGCTGGACGAACAAGAGCAAGCCGCTTTCCTGCAGATGTACCTGCAGGCGATGCAGCACGACTACCCACCGGCCACCGACGGTAAGGTGCTGTTGCCGTTCCCGCGCTTGTTCGTGATCGCTACGCGGTAGGGCGGCGCCTGCGCCCGAGCACGTAGCCGTAGATGCCGAGGTTGAGCAGCAGGACGATGGCGCCCAGCAGCCATTGGATCTGCGGCGTCAGCCCGGCCGGATAGATCAGCGGCCAGATGTAATGTTCGACGAAACCGCCGTGGTAGCCCGCGTCGCCGGCGGCGAAGCGCATGCGGTTTTCCCAGTCGGTCAGCGGGCATTCCAGGTGCAGCCCTTCTACCGCCAAGCCCCAGGCCAGGGCGGGCAGGTGGACGAGCAGGGCGGGGCGCCACTTGAGTACCATCAGCCCACCCAACAGCACCCACAAGATGAAGGCCAGGTGCAACAGCACCAGAGCGTCGGCGGCAAATCGAAAGAGCATCGGGCGTGATCCTCGTGATCCTCGTGATCCTCGCGATCCTTGTAGGAGCAGCCTTGTGCTGCGAAGAGGCCGGTGCAGGCAGCATTGATGTATGGTGCCTGTACCGGCCTCTTCGCAGCACAAGGCTGCTCCTACCAAGCAAACATTGGGAATGCAGCTTTACAGCCCTTCCTCAACCATTTGCAAGAACGTCGCCACCACCCGCCGCGTACGCTGCTCGCTGAGGCACACCAGCGTCTCGGTCAAATGCCGCTGACAGTCGACAATCGGCAACGCACACACCCGCGCATCCGCGCCAAACTCCGCCGCCGACACAACCCCCACGCCAATCCCCACCACCACCGCTTCGCGCGCCGCCTCCCGGCCTTCCACCTGGATCGCCGGCCGAATCCGCAGCCCGGCCCGTTGCATTTCTTCTTCCAGCGTCTGCCGCGTCACCGACCCAGGCTCCCTCAGCACCAGCGGGGTGTCATCCAGGTCCGCCAGGCTGATCGAGCCCCGGCTGGCCCAAGGGTGATGGTGGCTGACGAAGGCAACCATCGGGTCGCGGCGCAGCGGCAGGCAGTGCAGGCGCTCATCGTCGACGTCCCGTCCCAGCAGTGCCAGGTCCGCCTGGTAGCTGAACAGCCGGGCCAACGATTCATCGGTGTTGCCGGTTTCGACCTTCACCTGGATGCCCGGGTAGCGCTGGCAGAACCGCGCAATCTGCGGCAGCACGTGCACCGGCGCGTCCACCGCCAACACCAGGCTGCCGGTGAGCAGGGCGCGTGAGTCCTGCAGCAGCTCGTGGGCTTCGGCTTCGCAGGCGAACAGGCGTTGGCTGATGCCCAGCAGGCGCTCGCCCAGGTCGGTCAGTTGCACCGAACGCTTGTTGCGGTGGAACAGCAGCACGCCGAAGCGCTCTTCCAATTTGCGCACCTGGTCGGAGACAGCCGGCTGGGTCAGAAACAGTTTTTGCGCGGCACGGGTGAAGCTGCCGTGCACCGCCACCGCGTGAAAGGCCTTGAGTTGAGCGTGGGACACCGACATGACGACTCCAGTAACAAGCTGGGCTTATGAGTGAAATACGATAAATCGATTTTATTTATCAGTCACCAGCTGTTTCCATACCTCCCAGCCCCGTCGCAGCCACAAGCGCCGGTCGGGGCCATGGCGCTGATACAGCGCCATCTGACCCGATGACGGGCCCCCGCCATCGCTGTGCGTAACACAAGAACAAGACAGGCGTTTCTTCACATTCTGCCGGCACACTTGAGCAAGAGGTCAGACTCACATGAACCATTCCCTAGCCACGTTCAAACGCTGGCGTATGCAGATTTTCGCAATCACCTGGCTGGCCTACGCCGCCTTCTACTTCACCCGCAAGGCATTCTCGGTCGCCAAGCTGGGCATCGCCGAAGACCCAGGCTTCATGCTCGACAAGGCCGCCATGGCCAACCTTGACGCGATCTACCTGGCCGCCTATGCCGTGGGCCAGTTCACCTGGGGCATGCTTGCCGACCGCTTCGGCCCACGTGTGGTGGTGCTTGGCGGCTTGCTGATCTCGGCGGCGGCGGCGGTGGTGATGGGCAGCTACGCCACCTTCCCAATCTTCGCCACCTGCATGTTGATCCAAGGCCTGGCGCAGTCCACAGGCTGGGCCGGTTTGTGCAAGAACATCGGCAGTTTCTTCCCAGCCGCGCAGCGCGGGCGGGTACTGGGGTTGTGGAGCTCGTGCTATGCCTTTGGCGGCCTGGTGGCCTCGCCGTTTGCCGGCTGGTGGGCTTACACCCTGGTCGGCACCTGGCACGCCGCGTTTTTCTCCAGTGCCGTGGTGGTCGCCCTGGTGGCTGTGCTGTTTTTCTTCCTGCAGCGCAACAAGCCAGAAGACGTCGGCTTGCCCGCCGTAGAGCCCGAGCCGCAGAGCATGGCACCGGGCGCGAACCTGTGCAGCGTCTGGGCGCCGTTGCGCGAGATCCTGCGTAACCGCACGGTGTTGACCCTGGGCCTGGCCTACTTCCTGCTCAAGCCGGCGCGCTACGCCATTCTACTGTGGGGGCCAGTGATCGTCTTCGAGCAAATGCCGTCGGTGGGCAAGGTCGGCGCGGCGATCATCCCCACGGCCTTCGAACTGGCCGGGCTGCTGGGGCCGATCATGATCGGCCTGGCCTCCGACAAACTGTTCGGCGCGCGGCGCATGCCGGCGTGCGTGATCAGCCTGGTGCTGTTGACGGTGACGCTAGCCGCGTTCATGGCGGCCATGCACACCGGCAGCGTGATGCTGGTGGTGGGCCTGCTGTTCGTCATGGGCCTGACCTTGTATGGCCCTGACTCGATGATCAGCGGCGCGGCGGCCATCGACTTCGGCACCGCCAAGGCAGGTGCCACCGCAGCAGGCTTCGTCAACGGCTGCGGCTCGGTGGGCGCCGTGCTTGGCGGGCTGCTGCCGGGTTATTTCGACGGCGTCACGGTGTTCATCGTGTTCGCCGGTTGCGCACTGTTCTCGGCGCTGGTGCTGCTGCCGCACTGGAACAGCCGCCCGGCCACCGCGGTGCAGCGCAACGACGTGGCACCGAACACCAGCATGGCAATCAAGCCACTGCGTACCTAAAGGAAAGCGAGCGAATGAGACCCTTCTGGCTGCAACAGGCCCTGGATTCGGCGCAGGAAGCGGCGTGCCCGCCGCTGCAAGGCGACAGCCGTTGCGATGTGTGCATTGTCGGCGGCGGCTACACCGGCCTGTGGACCGCGTTGATGCTCAAGGAGGCGGTGCCGGCGCTGGATATCGTGCTGATCGAGGCCGACATCTGCGGCGCTGGCGCCAGTGGTCGCAATGGCGGTTGTGCGCTGTCGTGGTCGGCCAAGTACTTCACCCTCGAGCGCCTGTTCGGGGCGGCTGAAGCGGTGCGCCTGGTGCACGAATCGGAACGCAGCATCGGTGCCATCGGCGCGTTTTGCGCGGCCAATGGCATCGACTGTGACTACCGCCTGGACGGCACGCTGTACACCGCCACCAACTCGGCCCAGGTCGGTGCCACCGATGCGGTGATCGCCGCGCTGGAGCAGCGGGGGGTGAATTCGTTCCAGCGGCTGCCGCTGGACCAGGTGCAACGCCTGGCGGGGTCGGCGCGGCACCTGGAAGGCTGGTTTTCGCCGGCCGCCGCCACCGTGCAGCCCGGGCAGTTGGTGCGCGGCCTGCGGCGGGTGGCGTTGCAGCGGGGCGTGCGCATTCACGAAGGCACGGCCATGACGAGCCTGGCGCACGGTGCGCCGGTACAGGTGCGTACCGCCCACGGCACGGTGCACGCCGACCGTGTGGTGTTGGGCCTCAATGCCTGGATGGCGCGGGCGTTCCCGCAGTTCGAGCGCAGTGTAGCGATTGTGTCCAGCGACATGATTATCACCGAGCCGTGCCCTGAGCTGTTGCGCGAAATCGGCCTGGACAGCGGCGTCAGCGTGCTCGATTCGCGCATTTTCGTGCATTACTACCACAACACCTCCGATGGCCGACTGATGCTCGGCAAGGGCGGCAATACCTTCGCCTATGGCGGGCGCATGCTGCCAGTATTCGACCAGCCCTCACCCTACCGGCCGCTGCTGCGTGAAAGCCTGGGCGAGTTTTTCCCGGCGTTGGCGGACGTGCCCTTGGCGGCCAGCTGGAATGGGCCGTCGGACCGCTCCGTCACGGGCTTGCCGTTCTTCGGCCGGTTAGACGGGCAGGGCAATGTGTTCTATGGCTTTGGCTATTCCGGCAGCGGCGTCGGGCCGTGCCACATGGGTGGGCAAATCCTGTCGTCGCTGGCGCTGGGCCTGGACAACCCCTGGACCCGCTCGCCATTGGTCAAGGGGCCGCTGGGGCTGTTTCCGCCAGAGCCGATTCGCTACCTGGGGTCGCTGATGGTGCGCAATGCCATTCGCCGCAAGGAGCGCGCCGAGGACCGCGGGCTGCGGCCACGGCACCTCGATGTACGCCTGGCACGTTTTGCGGCGGCGGCGGGGAAGGCCGACAAAGCATGAGATTTCTTGTCGATCACATGCCCGAGGGCGTATAAACTGCACCCACTTTTGGCCGGTCGCTTCCTGAACTGGCCGTTGAAACAAGAGAGTCGACATGGGCGCACAGTGGAAAGCCAAACATAGAGAAACAGCGGCCAATGCCAAAGGCAAGATCATGGGCAAGCTGTCCAAAGAGATCCAGATCGCTGCCAAATCGGGCGCCGATCCCGACATGAACCCGCGCCTGCGCCTGGCGATCGTGCAGGCCAAAAAGGCCTCGATGACCCGCGAGACCCTGGACCGGGCAATCCGCAAGGGTGCCGGCCTGGACGGTGATGCCGTGCAGTACCACGCGGTCAGCTACGAAGGTTTTGCGCCGCACCAGGTGCCGCTGATCGTCGAGTGCCTGACGGACAACATCAACCGTACCGTCGCGCAGATCCGCGTGCTGTTCCGCAAGGGCCAGCTGGGTGCGAGCGGTTCGGTGGCCTGGGACTTCAACCACGTCGGCCTGATCGAAGCCACCCCGAGCGAAGGTGCCGACCCGGAAATGGCCGCCATCGAAGCCGGTGCCCAGGACTTCGAGGAAGGGGAAGAAGAGGGTTCGACCCTGTTCATCACCGACACCACCGACCTGGACGCGGTGCAAAAGGCCCTGCCGGAGCATGGTTTTACCGTGACCTCGGCAAAGATCGGCTACACCCCGAAGAACCCGGTAAGTGCTGCCAGCTTGAGCGCTGAGGCATTGGCCGAGGTCGAGGCGTTCCTCGAGGCGATCGATGAGAACGATGACGTGCAGAACGTCTATGTCGGCCTGACCGACTAAAAGCCGGGGCCGCTTTGCGGCCCATTCGCGGTGCAAGCCCGCTCCCACAGCCCTCCGCTAACCTCAAACACGGCGGAGCTCTGTGGGAGCGGGCTTGTCCCGCGAATGGGCCGGTGAATTTGATAAAGGGGAGCCTGCATGAACCCAACTTTCGCCTCCCTGAGCCTCGCCCATCTACGCACCCTCGACTGCCTCCTGCAGCTCAAGAACCTCAGCCACGCCGCCGAGCGCCTGGGTGTCAGCCAATCTGCCCTGAGCCGTCAACTGGCCCACCTGCGCGAAGCCTTCGACGACCCGCTGCTGGTGCGCCAAGGCCGTGGCTACGTGCTCAGCGAGCATGCCGAAGCCCTGGTCGAGCCACTGCGCCAGGTCCTAGAAGAGCTGCACGCCCTGCGCCAACCGGCCGTGTTCGACCCCGCCCGCTGCGAGCGCCGTTTCTGCCTGGCGGCCTCGGACTACGTCGCCGAGCATATGCTGCCGCTGCTGGTGGAGGCGCTGGAGCACGAAGCGCCCGGCGTGTCCCTCGAGTACCGCACCTGGCAGGCTGGCCAGTACGCGTTGCTGGCCAGTGGCGAGATTGACCTGGCCACCACCTTGTTCGATGAGTCGCCGCCCAACCTGCATGGTCGTCTGCTTGGCGAGGACCGCGCGGTGTGCCTGATGCGCCGCGACCACCCGTTGACCGCCCATGAAACGCTCAGCCAGGCAGCTTATCTGGCGCACAAGCATGTGCGCATTTCCGGGGGTGGCGACAAGGACAGCTTCATCGATCGCCACCTGCGCGCCCAGGGCCTGCAGCGGCGGGTCAGCCTGGAAGTGCCGTTTTTTTCGGCCACCGTGCAGGTGATCGGCAACAGCCAGGCGGTGGCCACGGTCCCGGAGCACATCGCCCGGCAACTGTGCCGTTTGCATGACCTGGCCTGGCGACCGTTGGGCTTCATCGATCACAGCCAGCGTTACTGGGTGGTCTGGCACCAGCGCCTGCAGGCCTCGGCCGAGCACCGCTGGTTGCGCAACCGGGTGTTCGAGCTGTGGCGCCAGTCCCAGTTCGGCGTGCAAGGGGGGCATGCGCCAACGCCATAGGAGGTATGCACGAAGCGGGGTTCTTTGCAGGGCGGGTGGCACCTAGACTGATGGGCCTGTATTGCCAGTGCCGGCCTCTTCGCGGGCAAGCCCGCTCCCACAGGATCCGCACAGTGCTCAAGCTGTGATTCACCTGTGGGAGCGGGCTTGCCCGCGAAGAGGCCGGCCCAGGCAGCAAACTGCCCAATGGAGACCGCCCGTGACCCCAGAACAATTCCGCCAATACGGCCACCAATTGATCGACCTGATCGCCGACTACCGCCAAGCCGTGGGCGAACGCCCGGTCATGGCCCAAGTCGAACCGGGTTACCTGAAAGCGGCCCTGCCTGAGTGCGCCCCGCAGCAAGGCGAACCCTTCGAGGCGATTCTCGACGACGTCAACAACCTGGTCATGCCGGGCCTGTCGCACTGGCAGCACCCGGATTTCTACGGTTACTTCCCGTCCAACGGCACGTTGTCATCGGTGCTGGGCGACTTTCTCAGTACCGGCCTGGGTGTATTGGGCCTGTCCTGGCAGTCCAGCCCAGCCTTGAGCGAGCTGGAAGAAACCACCCTCGACTGGCTGCGCCAGTTGCTCGGCCTTTCAGGGCAATGGAGCGGGGTGATCCAAGACACCGCCTCGACCAGCACCCTGGTGGCGCTGATCTGCGCCCGCGAACGGGCCAGCGATTACGCGTTGGTCCGCGGTGGCTTGCAGGCCCAGGCCAAGCCGCTGATCGTCTACGTCAGCGCCCACGCCCACAGCTCGGTGGACAAGGCCGCACTGCTGGCCGGTTTTGGCCGTGACAACATTCGCCTGATCCCCACCGACGCGCAGTTCGCCCTGCAGCCAGAAGCGCTGCGGGCAGCCATCGAGCAGGACCTGGCGGCAGGTAATCAGCCCTGTGCGGTAGTCGCGACCACCGGCACTACCGCCACCACGGCGCTCGACCCACTGCGCCCAATTGGTGAAATCACCCAGACCCATGGCCTGTGGCTGCACGTTGACTCGGCCATGGCGGGGTCGGCGATGATTTTGCCCGAGTGCCGCTGGATGTGGGACGGCATCGAGCTGGCCGACTCGGTGGTGGTCAACGCGCACAAATGGCTGGGTGTGGCCTTTGATTGTTCGATCTACTACGTGCGCGACCCACAGCACCTGATTCGGGTGATGAGCACCAACCCCAGCTACCTGCAGTCGGCGGTGGATGGTGAGGTCAAGAACCTGCGTGATTGGGGTATTCCACTGGGCCGGCGGTTCCGCGCTTTGAAACTGTGGTTCATGTTGCGCAGCGAAGGTGTCGAAGCGCTGCAGGCGCGCTTGCGCCGTGATTTGGATAACGCTCAGTGGCTTGCTGGGCAGGTCGAGGCGACGCCGGGTTGGACGCTATTGGCACCCGTGCAGTTGCAGACGCTGTGCATCCAGCATCGGCCGGCGGGGCTGGAAGGGGAGGCGCTGGATGCGCATACCAAGGCTTGGGCCGAGCGGCTCAATGGTTCTGGGGAGGCGTATGTAACGCCGGCTACTCTTGATGGGCGGTGGATGGTGCGGGTGTCGATTGGCGCATTGCCGACTGAGCGGGAGCATGTTGAAAGACTGTGGCAGCGGCTGCAGGAAGTGATCAAGGGTTGAAAACGCTGGGGCCGCTTTGCGGCCCATTCGCCGGCAAGCCGGCTCCTACAGGGATTTGCGCACACCTGTAGGAGCCGGCTTGCCGGCGAAAGGGCTGCGCAGCAGCCCCCTGCGATCGATCAGTGGCTTGCAGTCTGCAAGCTGCCTTTACGGCTGGCTTCGTACGCGGCCTTTTCCATCGGCTTGGCTTGCGGGTTGCCGAGGTCTTCCATCGACAGGCGATGGGTTTCCGGTGCGATGTACGCCGCCAGGGCGCAGATGCAGGTGATGAAGAACGCCATGCCACCCACGACCAGTGGAATGTTGTCCGAGCCCGGTGGCGCCACCAGGGCGAACAGCGCCGGCAGCATGGCCGTCAGCATGGTGCCGATGTTCTGCGCAATGGCCATGGCCGAAACACGGTAGCGGGTCTGGAACAGCTCAGGGTAGAAGCTTGGGAACACCGCGTTGTAGCCCTGGTAGACCATGCCCCACATCACGATCGAGGCGGCGAAGGCCAGCGGTACGTTCTGGATGCTGATCGCATACAGGTAGACGAAGGCCAGCAGGCCCGAACCCAGGCACCCGGCGATCATGGTCGGGCGACGGCCGATCTTGTCGGAAAGGTTGCCGACGAATGGAATCACCAGCACCGCGACGATGTTGCCGACGACCGGAATCCACAGGTACACGCTCTTGTCGAAGCCGATGCCATAGGCCGGCTGCACCGCGTAGGCCGCGCCGAAAATGGTCGCGACAACCGGGATCACGTTCATCAGGGCCATGAACATCACCAGCACCATGTGTTTCCAGCTGTGGCGGAAGGCCTCGCTGACCGGCGATTTGGCGACTTTGTCCTGCTTCTCTTCTTTCACGAAGGCAGGCGTTTCGTGCACTTCTTTACGGATGATGAAACCGGCGATCAGCACCACGGCGCTCATCAGGAACGGAATCCTCCAGCCCCAATCGTTGAAGGCTTCACTCGGCATGAAGTAGGCCAGTGGCAGGAACACCGCCGCCGCCAATACCTGGCCGGCTTGTACGCCCTGCAGGGTGAAGCTCGCGTAGTAGCCTCGTCGGCCGAACGGCGCGTGCTCCATGATCATCGAACTGGCGCCGGAGATCTCGCCGGCTACCGCGAAGCCCTGGACCAGGCGCAGCAGCACCAGCAAGACGGGGGCGAGGATACCGATGTCGTGGTACGTCGGCAGCAGGCCGACGGCCATGGTCGACACACCCATCAGGAACATGCACAGCAGCAGTACGTTCTTGCGTCCGCGGGTATCACCCCAGTGGCCGAGCACGATGGCGCCGACCGGGCGGGCCAGGTAGCCGACACCGTAAGTGGCCAGCGAAGCGATGATCGCCATTTTCGGGTCGGTGTTAGGGAAGAAGATTTGCGGGAAAATCAGGGCCGCAGCCTGTGCATAGATGAAAAAGTCGTAGTACTCGAGTGCCGAGCCTATCCATCCACTGGCGGTCGCTTTCTTGGCTTGAGAGCTGGAGTGAGCCATCGGTGTCTCCGTTGTTCTTGTTGGTTCCCGCACGGCGCAAGGCGAGCGTGGGGTTATCTCGGGAGTGGGGTCAAACGTGAAGTGCGGGCGTATTCCGCGCCAAGGCCGTGACAGGCAGCCAGGAGACAGGTGCGGATCGCAAGGCGAGAGCAGTGTTCATAGGTCGGTACCCGGTTTTATTGAACTTATTATGTTGTGGCGTTGGGCTTGTTAGCGCAGGTTCTGCCGAACGACCGTCTGGCAAGAAGGCGGTGGTCGGTGTGCCTGCGTCTGGTTTCATGTTGACCACGGGGTGGCGGTCTAGCAATTCGCGAAATCCGGTTTTGTTCGGTAATCGAACACAAAACTAACCATTCCGTACAAAGAGATTGATGAGGCGACTTTACCTGCGAATAATCCATCATGCCAGGCACCGTTACCGTGGTTTTCCTGCGCCGTCGTCCCCTAACAACAAGGAACTCCCGCCATGCAGCGTTCGATTGCCACCGTGTCCTTGAGCGGCACTCTGCCGGAAAAGCTCGAAGCCATCGCCGCCGCCGGTTTCGACGGCGTCGAGATTTTCGAAAACGACTTGCTCTATTATGCCGGCAGCCCGCGTCAGGTTCGCCAGATGTGCGCGGACCTGGGCATCGCCATCACCCTGTTCCAGCCGTTCCGCGACTTTGAAGGCTGCCGCCGCGACCGGCTGCAGCGCAACGTCGACCGCGCCGAGCGCAAGTTCGACCTGATGCAAGAGTTGGGCACTGACCTGGTGCTGGTGTGCAGCAACGTCCAGGCCGATGCTCTGGGCGACGAGCAACTGCTGGTGGACGACCTGCGCCTGCTGGCCGAGCATGCCGGCAAGCGTGGCCTGCGTATCGGCTATGAAGCGTTAGCCTGGGGGCGTCACGTCAATACCTACCAGCAGGTCTGGAACCTGGTGCGCCAGGCTGACCATCCGTCGCTTGGGGTGATCCTCGACAGTTTCCATACCTTGTCGCTCAAGGGCGACCCGAGCGCGATCCGTGACATCCCGGGCGACAAGATTTTCTTCGTGCAGATGGCCGACGCACCGATCCTGGCCATGGACGTGCTGGAGTGGAGCCGGCATTTCCGCTGCTTCCCGGGGCAGGGCGAAATGGACCTGGCCGGCTTCCTCGCGCCGATCCTCGCCACCGGCTACCGCGGCCCGCTGTCCCTGGAAATCTTCAACGATGGCTTCCGCGCCGCACCGCCCCGGCAGAATGCCGCCGACGGCTTGCGCTCGCTGCTGTACCTCGAAGAGCAGACCCGCCTGCGCCTGGAGCAAGAGGCCGTGGCGGTGGAGCCGGGTGTGCTGTTCAACCCGCCGGCGGCCAGTGCCTATGATGGCGTGGAGTTCCTCGAATTCGCCGTCGACGAGGCGGTGGGTGCGCGCTTGAGCAACTGGCTGAAACGCCTGGGCTTCGCCGACGCCGGCAAGCACCGCAGCAAGGACGTGCAACTGTTGCGTCAGGGCGACATCAACATTGTCCTCAATGCCGAGCCCTATTCGTTTGGCCACAACTTCTTCGAGGCGCATGGCCCGTCACTGTGCGCCACGGCGTTGCGCGTCAAGGACCAGCAAGCTGCCTTGAAGCGCGCCACGGCCTTCCGTGGCCAGCCGTTCCGTGGCCTGGTCGGCCCCAACGAGTGCGAAGTACCCGCCGTGCGCGCGCCCGACGGCAGCCTGTTGTACCTGGTAGAACAGGGCACTGCTGGCCAGACCCTGTACGACACCGACTTCAGCCTGGACAAAACCGCCACTGCCAGCGGTGGCCTGCGCCGTATCGACCACATGGCCCTGGCGCTGCCGGCCGAGTCGCTGGACAGCTGGGTGCTGTTCTACAAGAGCCTGTTCGACTTCGCCGCCGACGACGAAGTGGTGCTGCCCGACCCGTACGGCCTGGTCAAGAGCCGTGCGCTGCGCAGCCAGTGCGGCACCTTGCGCCTGCCGTTGAACATTTCCGAGAACCGCAACACCGCCATTGCCCACGCATTGTCCAGTTACCGCGGCTCGGGTGTGCATCACATCGCCTTCGATTGTGATGACATCTTCCGTGAAGTGGCGCGTGCCAAGTTGGCTGGCGTGCCGCTGCTGGAAATCCCGCTCAACTATTACGACGACCTGGCGGCACGCTTCGATTTCGACGACGAATTCCTCAGTGAACTGGCGTATTACAACGTGCTGTACGACCGCGATGCCCAAGGCGGCGAACTGTTCCACGTGTACACCGAGCCGTTCGAGGAGCGCTTCTTCTTCGAGATCATCCAGCGCAAGGGCGGCTATGCCGGGTATGGCGCAGCGAACGTCGCCGTGCGCCTGGCAGCAATGGCCAAGGCCCGTAGCGGGGCAGCGCGCAAGCCGGTGCTGTAAGCGTTCAAGTGGTAGTCGCGCTCTGTGATTGTCACAACCCTGTGGGAGCGGGCTTGTCCCGCGAATGGGGCTACGCGGGGCATGGCTCCGGCTTTGCCGGTGTTCGCGGGGCAAGCCCGCTCCCACAAGGGTCGGCAACTCGCTTGCAATGCCACACAGGGTTCACCGCCCTTCGGCCACCATCAACAACGCCTGCGGCACCGCACTTTGCGGATGCTGCGGCTCCTGCAGGCTGACCAGGCGCAGCCCGGCCATGTCCAATGCATTCAGCCAACCGGCCAAGGTGCGGAAGTACCAGGGCATCGGCCGCCAGTCCCCGGCAAACCCTGCGAACGACTCTTCCCGCCAACCATCCTGATAATCGCCCGCAGCCACACTCCAGGGGTGCAACGTCTGGATCACCACTGCACCACCCGGAGCCAGCAGCCCATTCATCGCCGCCAGCAAGGGGATGACGTCCTGCTGCAACAACGCAAAATTGGCACAAACCAAATCGTAGCCACGGCCAACGCTGACGTCGCCCTCGGCCAGCTGTGCGTAACTGGCAAGGTGCACCTCGGTGGAGCCTGCCGCACGGGCCGCCTCCACCAGGGTGTTGTCGCCATCCACGCCGACCGCCTCAATGCCGCGATCAGCCAGCGCCCGCAGCAACCAGCCTTCACCACACCCAAGGTCGAGCACGCGCTCGGGTTGCCGGCTGAGAATGGCCAGCAGGATAGCCTGGTCTGTCACCTGCCGACGGCTCTCGATGGCGCCACTGCGCACCGCGTCGATCCAGGCCTGGGCGTTGTGCTGCCAGCTGTGCAGCAGGTTGTCTTCGGGGTTGTGCATGGGGGGGCTCCGCCGCCTTGGGTGAGTTGAAGCATAGGCCGCGAGCGCGCGCCTTTGCGGCTGAATGCTGGCCCATATTGAACTTGCTTTGCGCGCCAGCGCTAACTTACCATTGAAAATAGTTCTCACTTGCGTAGACAAGACCGCCCATGAGCGACGTGCTGCCCAGCCCTGACAATCACATACGCAATGTCGAAGCGCTTTACACCGGCCACCAGGGCTGGTTACACGCGAAATTGCGCAGGCGCCTGGGCAACGCGGTCGATGCGGCCGACCTGGTTCAGGACACGTTCACCCGTATCCTCGCCTCCAAAGCCGTCGTATTCGATGAGCCCCGCGCTTATCTGAGTTGCGTCGCTGGCGGCATTCTCGCCAACTGGTGCAAACGTAAATCACTGGAGCGTGCGTACTTGGCGGCACTTGAGCACCTGCCTGCCCCTGAAGTGCCTTCGCCAGAGACGCGCTTGCTGATCCTGGAAACCCTGCACGAGATCGATGCCATGCTCGATACCTTGCCGCCACTGGTCCGGCGCGCGTTTCTGCTGTCGCAGTTGGCTGGCATGAAGTACGAGGCGATTGCCGAGCAGCTCGGTATATCGCTGATTACCGTCAAACGCTACATGAAGCAGGCATTCGTTCAGTGCTTGAGGCTGGTCGACTAGATGGCCGATGCACAGCGCGCCGAGCCGGTAGACGCCGAAGCGCTCGAAGAAGCCGCCGAGTGGTTGATGTGCATGAGCGCAGGCGACGTGACCGATGCGCAGCAGGCCGACTGGCTGGCCTGGCGCAACAGCAGCCCGGCCCGAGCAAGCGCTTGGCAGCGCGCGGAGCGGTTGATGGGCAAGTTGGGTGGCCTGCCACCGGCACTGTCGATGCCTGCACTGGACCGCCCGGCCGACCCTGGCCGTCGTGCACTGGTCAGCCGGCTGGCCCTGCTGCTGGCCCTGGCCCCGGCCAGCTGGGCAGGTTGGCGGCTGACCGAGCAACAAGGTTGGGCAGCTGATTACCGCTCCGGCATTGGCGAACGCCTTGACCTTACCCTGGCCGATGGCACGCAGGTTGTGCTCAATACCGACTCCGCGATCGATGTACGTTTCAATGCCGGCGAGCGGTTCATTCGTTTGCTCCGTGGCGAAATCCTGGTGCAGACGGCCCCCGACATCGTGGTCCCTGCTCGCCCGCTGTGGGTAGGGACGCGGGAGGGGCGCATGCAAGCCTTGGGCACCCGGTTCACCGTGCGGGAGTTCGGCGGGCGTACCTACCTGGCGGTCATCGAAGGTGCGATTCGCATCGAACCTGGCAATGCCGATCACCTTGCCCGCCGCGTCGTGCAAGCCGGCCAACGCGCTGACTTCGACGCCCGAACGATCGCTGCACCAAGGCCGGCAGACGAGGCTGTCACGGCCTGGACCCAGGGCATGCTGCTGGCGGACAAGATGAGGCTGGACGCTTTCGTTGCCGAGCTGGCGCGTTACCAACGGGGGTTCATTCGTTGTGATCCAGGCATTGCCGACCTTCGCGTATCGGGGGCATTTCCCATCAGCGACCCGCGTCGAACGTTGAGCATGCTGGAGTCGACTTATGCCCTGCGGGTGGAGGCGCACATGGGGGGCTACTGGACGATGCTTGCGCCGCGCTGACCGCACTGCAAAAAAAGTCGTGCCCAGGTGATACTTTTTTCCGCCTCGGCTGGCAATAGGAGTGAACACCTCCATTCCCGGTCAGAAGGACCCTCCTGTCATGCCTGTTGCAAGTCGTCCCCAGCTCGCCATTGCAATCCGTCGCGCCCTGTTCAGCTGTGTGCTGGTAGCAGGTGCCAGCCATTCATGGGCGGCGCTCGCACAACCACTGGAGGCGACGGCTACCAGGCCGTACGACATCGCCCCAGGGCCGCTCGGCCGGGTCATGGCCAGCTTCGCGCTGGCCTCGGGTGTGGCCCTGTCGTTCGAGCCTGCATTGACGGAAGGCCTGTACAGCCCAGGCCTCAATGGTCGCTACTCCCCGCGTGACGGCATGGCGCAACTGCTCGCCGGCAGTGGGCTCGAACTGGTCGAGCTGGGCGACGGCAGCTTCAAGCTGATCAGGCAAGTGGCCAGTGGCGACGGCCTGACCCTGGCCGCGACCACCATCGACGCCAACAGCATGCGCCACGAAACCCTGCCAGAGGCTTATGCCGGCGGGCAAGTTGCCCGTGGCGGGCGGTTGGGCATGCTGGGCAACAAGGATGTGATGGACACGCCCTTCAACGTCACCAGCTATACCGCCAAAACCCTGGCGGACCTGCAGACGGTCACCGTCGCCGATGCCCTGGAGCGTGACCCTTCGGTGCGCTCCACGGGGCAAACCGGCGGCATCGTCGATTCGTTTTTCATTCGTGGCTTCCCTGTCGGTGAGGGCAACCTAGGGGAGCTTGCTTTCGACGGCGTGTATGGCGTGGCGCCCAACTACCGCGTGTTTACCGAATATGCCGAGCGCGTCGAGGTGCTCAAAGGGCCAGGCGCGCTGATGTATGGGATTTCGCCTAACAGCGGGGTCGGCGGCGTGATCAACATCATCCCCAAGCGTGCCCTGGCCGAGGACCTGAGCCGTTTCACCGCCAGCTACAGCTCCGACACACAAACCGGTGGCCATCTCGACATCAGCCGCCGCTTTGGTGATCAGCGGCAATGGGGCGTGCGTTTCAACGGCAGCCTCGCCCAGGGCGACACGGCCATCGACGACCAGCAACGGGTGTTGGATATCGGTGCCATCGCCCTGGATTACCAAGGTGAGCGCCTGCGCCTGAACCTGGACTTCATCAGCCAGCGGGAGCGCTGGGATGCCGCGTCGCGGCCCTTCACCGTGGCGCTGGGTGTCGACGTGCCTTCAGCCGCCAATGGCCGCACCAACCTGCCACAGGACTGGGGCTGGTCGGACACCCGCGAGCAATCCGCGCTGTTGGGTGGGGAATACGACCTGAGCGATTCGTTGACTGTGTTTGCCCATGCGGGGGGCGGCAGGGCGGATGTCGCGCGGATGTCCGACCAGGTGCCGAAAATCCTCAATGACGCGGGCGATACCAGCAATACTCCGGGCTACTACAAGTTCAATGTCGACCGCTCCACCGCCGACGTGGGGGTACGCGGGCTGTTCGAAACCGGGCCGATCAACCATACCGTCACGCTCATGGCGACCCGTTACCAGGATGAGCTGTCGCGGGGCATCAACAATGGCACGGAAATAATCTCGAACATCTATCACCCCGTAGCGGTGCCCAAGCAGTACATCAGTGCGCCAAACGTGAATCGGGTGTCTGAAGCCGAGTTGTCCGGCGTAGCGATGACCGACACCTTGGCGGTGCTCGATGACCGCGTGCAACTGACCCTGGGCGTGCGCAGGCAAGCGATCGAGTCGCGTAACTACAGCACCGCAGGCGCGATGACTGCCCGCTACAAAGACAGTGCGACAACGCCCGTTGTCGGGGTGGTGGTGAAACCCTGGGAGAACGTCTCGCTGTACTACAACTACGTCGAAGGCCTGAGCAAAGGCGATGTGGCACCGGCCACGGCGGGCAATGCCGGTGAAGCCTTTGCCCCCTATGAAACCAAGCAGCACGAACTGGGGGTGAAGTTCGAACGGGACACCTTCATGACCACCTTGGCGCTGTTCCAGATCGAAAAACCCAGTGGCGAACTGGGCGCTGGCAACCTGTTTTCGGTGCAGGCGCAGCAGCGCAACCGTGGCATCGAGTTGAGCATGTTCGGTGAAGTCGCGCCCGGTACCCGCTTGCTGGGCGGCGTAACCCTGCTGGACGGCGAACTGACCGATTCGGCCACGGCGGCCAACAAGGGCAATGAGCCTGTGGGCGTGCCCGATGTGCAGGCCAACCTCTGGGCCGAGTGGGACACGCCTTGGCTCGAAGGTGTCACCTTGACCGGTGGCGCGATCTACACCGGCAGCCAGTACATCAACCAGGCCAACACCCAGGAGCTCGATGCCTGGACACGTTTCGATGTGGGTGCGCGCTACACCACCCACATCGAAGGCCGTCCTACCACCTTCCGGGCCACGGTGCAGAACGTCTTCGACCGTGAGTACTGGTCGGGGGTCGCTTCGTATGGCGCGATATCGCCTGGCTACCCACGCGCCCTGCAGCTGTCGGCCACGGTCGATTTCTGAGGCCGGTTCGGCCTGGGCGCGCTCAGGGTTTTGCGGTCACTTGTTCATACGCCAGGGTCATGGTGTGCCAGGTATGCGTGTCTGCAGGTATCAGGTGTTCTATGCGCAGCGAGGCCACGGTCACGTCCAGCGGCATGCCAAAGGTGGTGAAGGTGGACAGGAACTTCAGCTCACCGTGGGCCGAGCGCAGGCGCGTCAACACGACCGGCGAAGGCGATGGGGCAATCGCCAGCGCGGCGGGGCAGGGCAGGTCTTGCAGAAGCTGCGCCAACTCAGGGTTGCCCGCCGCTTCCCGCGAGGCCCTGTGCCACGCGGTGGCGCGGATTTCATCGGCATTGATCAACTGGTCGCCCAGGCCCTCGGGGCGCAGCAGCGTTTCCAGCAGGTTGAGCGGCGCATCATCACGGGGCTGTACCCCCGCCATCTGCAACAGCCGCCCGGCGCTGGTGTTGGCGGCGGTGATGTACCACATGCTATCCAGGACGATCGCAGGGGCAGGGTTGTTGGCCTGCAAAATATGCGCAATCGCCTCGTGCACCATTGCCATGGCGGGCGCATTCAGCGGCGACGCGGTGTAGCGGGGCGCATAACCTGCCGCGAGGAAAACCTCGTTGCACTCCTCCAACGGTACGCCCAACGCAGAAAGCAGGGCATGCAACGTGCCTGGGCTTGGTTTGGCGCGGCCGGTCTCCACGCAGCTCAGGTGACGCTGGGATACGTTGGCGCGTAGCGCCAGCTCAAGCTGACTCAAACCTGCCTGTTGACGGTGCCGGCGCAAGTGGTTGCCTGCCGGGTTACCGGCTGAGGCGGTCGGGTGGAAAGGGTGGTTACTCATGGGGCAACTCTGACGGGTCGTGAGCGGGGGCGTCGATGACCTGTGAGGTCATTGAGCACGCTGCAACCATAGCACTACCTTGGCGCGGTATTGGTTAAGGAGCGTTGCAGATGAAAAGCACGTGGATCGCGCTGGCTACCCTGATGTCGTTTTCGCTATACACCGGCTGGACGATGTTCATTGCAGAGCAATCATTGCTCGCATTTGGCCTTGAACTGATGGCCCGGCCTGACACTGCGCAGGTTGTAATCGACTTGTACGTGATGGCTGGGCTTGCGTGCGCCTGGATGATCACGGATGCCCGTTCGAAAGGGCGATCGTGGTTACGGGTTGCCCCTTTTTTGCTGCTCACGGCTGTGTTTGTGTCGGTGGGGCCGCTTCTGTACATCGTGTTTGAAGGCTTTGGCAGGCGCTCGGCACATCATGCTCAGGAGGGGGCGTGATGCACGGCGCCCTGTCTGTCTATGCGGTCTGTGTGGTCGCGTTGCTCCTGAAGATGCTGGCGATCTCTTGCTGCCAAGGCTATTACCGCCTGCGTTACAAGGCCTTCACCAATGGTGAAGACGCAGCGTTCTTTGGGCGCTTGGCCAACGTTGACGAACTGCCGCAGGTCAGCCGGGCGGGCAGGGCTTGGGCGAATGATCTGGAGAACATTCCGGCGTTTTTTGCCTTGGCCGGCTTGGCTATTTCGCTGAATGCTGCTGCGGTCGTCATTATTTGGCTGACTGTGGTGTTCACCGTTGCCAGGGTGGCGCATACGGTGTGCTACCTGAGCGGTTTGCAGCCCTGGAGGACAGTCAGCTTTGCGGTTGGGCTGGTGTGCTTGCTGGGGCTGGCGGTAACGGTCTTGCAGGCTTGTGGGTTGTAAGTAGGCTTTAGGATCTTGGGGCACAAAACGCCCCAACAATCTCAAGCTTGAACAAAGCCAGAGCAGGTCAGTTACTCACCATCAACTCCGGCCCAAGGTAATTATTGACCAGCTCGATATCGTCATCCCCCAGGCTGCCCACCGATGACGCCAGGCGCAGGCGCGACATCAGGTAGTTCAACTTGGCCTCGAACAGGTCATGCCGTGCGTCGAACAGCAATTCCTCCGCATTAAGCACATCCGAGTTGGTACTGGTACCGCCCTCCTTGAAGCCCTTGCGTGTCGAGGTCAGCGAGCGTTCGTTGGACGCGACGGCCTTTTCCAGCGCATGGATACGCATGGCACCACTCTGCACACCTCGGTACTCACGGGTGGTGCCGGAGATGACTTCCTGGCGGGTGGCGTCGAGCTCGTCCAGCGCTTTCGAACTGTTGGCGCTGGCCTGGCGGGTCAGCGCGCTGGTGCTGCCGCCGCTGTACAACGGGATGTTCAGTTCCAGGCCGATCGAGCTGTACTGGTTGCGCTGGTTCAGCTCTGAAATCGATTGGCTGCTGCCCGCGGTGTAACCGGCAACGAAGTCCAGGGTCGGCCAGTGCCCGGCCTTGGCCCGGTTCACCTCTTCTTCTGCCAGTTCGTAGCTGTGCCGACGGGCGTGAATCAGGGGGCTGTCGGTTTGTGCTTTGACCAGCCAGTCCTGCAGGTTGCCCGGCAGCAGCGGCGGGGTGGTGAAGCCTGGCTGCAAGGTGGTCAGCGATGCCGGGGTTTCACCGATGTACTCCTCGAGCTTGCGGCGGGCGTTGACCAGGTTGTCCTGCGCCTCGATCAGGTCGGCTTCTGCCAGGTCGCGGCGAGCGACCGATTCGTCGATGTCGGTCACCGTGCCGGCGCCCAGCTCCATGCGCCGTTTCGCTGACGCAAGCTGCTCCTCGAAAGCGTTCAGCTTGGCCCTGGCCAGGGTGATGGTTTCGCTGGCCAACAGCACATCGAAATAACTGTCGGCCAGGCGCACCGCGGCATCCTGGCTCTTGGCATCGAACACCGCGACGCTGTAGTCGGCACGCTGCTGGCCCTGGCGGTATTCGGCCATCTTCTGCTTGTTGAACAGCGGTTGGCGCAGGCGCACGCTGGCGCCTTTGGAGTCGTAGTCCAGGTCGTTGTCCTGGCCGCTCTGGCGCTGCGAGCCATTGACCTTGTTGTAATAGGCCGTGGCATTGATCTGCGGCAGCAGGCCGGCTTGGCCGATGGCCCGGTTTTCCAGGCCGGCTTGTTTCTCATGCTCGGCGGCATGATAGATGGGCCCTTGGTACTGCAGCAGGTCCCAGGCTTGCTTCAGGTCCATGGCACTGGCTGGCAAGGACAACCCCACCAGGCACAACATCAGGCAGTGGCGGTTCATCTCATTGCTCCTTGAAAGCGCTGTCGACGCGTTCGAGCATGGGTTTGAGCAGGTAGCTGAGCAGGTTGCGCTCGCCGGTCTTGATGGTGACGGTGGCCGGCATGCCGGGGCGTATGTGGTTGCTGCCCAGCAAGCTCATGCCGGCGGGTGAAACGTCCACCTGCGCCAGGTAGAACGGCTGCTTGCTCTCTTCATCGAGCAGGCGGTCGGCAGAGATGGTTTTCACACGGCCGGGGATGTTTGGGGTCTGTGCGTGATTGAAGGCCGGGAAGGCGATGTCCACGGCAAGCCCTGGGACCATTTTGTCGATGGCCTGCACCGGGATCATCGCGTCGACCTGCAACGGCTCGTCGAGTGGGACGATTTCCATCAGCTTGGCGCCTGGCTGGATAACCCCGCCGACCGTGGCGATGCCCAGCGCCTGGACCATGCCATCGATGGGTGAGCGGATCACCGTGTGGGTCACTTCGTAGTCCAATGCACGCAAGCGGTCGGCCAGGGTGGTGTTTTCCTTGGCGGTGTCGGTCAGTTGCGACTCGACCTCTTTCAAGTAATCGTGCTGGCGCTGAAGCATGCGCAGCTTGATCTCGGTGGCCTGGCTGCGTACCCGGGCGATGTTGTTGAGGTTTTCGGCCTGGCCGGCGGAGAGGTCGGCGTTGCTGCGCTCCAGTTCCAGCAGGCGGTTGCGCGGCACATAACCTTCGGCGGCCAGCACGCGGGTCCCTTGCAGCTCTTGGCCGAGGAAGTTGATCTGCGAGGCGCGGGCACCGTACACCTGCTGCAGGCCTTTGAGCTGCACTGCCGATGCCGCCAGGTTCTCTTCGAGGATGCTGAGTTCGCCCGCCAGGCCGGCGCGGCGGGTGTCCAGCAAGCGCTGCTGCAAGTCCATGGCGGCCAGCAGGCGTGGGTCTGCGCCGAAGCGCTTGAGCAGCGCGGGGTCGAAGGTTACCAAGTCGCGGTTGTCGCGCTCGGCTTCGAGGCGGTTTTCCACGGTCTTGCTGACAATGTACTGGGCGCTGACTGCGCCCTGTTCGGCCACGGCTCGCAGGGCATCGAGGCGAACCAGTTCCTGGTCCTTTTTCACCACGTCGCCTTCGCGCACCAGGATCGCTTCCACGGTGCCGCCGCTCAAGTGCTGCACGGCCTTGCGATTGCTGGTGACCTTGACCGTGCCGGTGGCCACCACGCCGGCATCCAGCGGCGCCAGCCAGGCCCACAGCAAAAAGCCGCCGAAGCCGGCCAGCACCAGCCACAGGCCCCAGCGCACCGGCTTGCCGGCATCCAGGTCGATCAGGCTCTTGGTCTCGGCAGGGATCAACTCGGTCGGTTGGCTCATGTGCATGATCGGTTACTCCCGTACTTTTACCGAAGCCAGCGGCGCTGCTGCGGCCGCCGGTATCACGCTTGCCTTGCGCAGGGCGGCAAAGACTTCGTCGCGCGTGCCCAGCATCTGCACGCCGCCGTCACGCAGCATCAGCACCTTGTCGACGGCGCACAGCACGTTGGGCCGGTGAGAAACCAGCACCACCGTGGCGCCACGGCCTTTGAGTTCGCCCAGGGCATCGACCAGGGCCTTTTCCCCGACATCGTCGAGGTTGGCGTTGGGCTCATCCAGCACCACCAGGTTAGGTTCGCCATACAACGCACGGGCCAGGGCAATACGCTGTTTCTGGCCACCGGAAAGCGGGCTGCCATCGGTGCCCAGGCGGGTGTCGTAGCCCTGCGGGAAGCGCAGGATCATCTCGTGCACGCCGGTGCTCTTGGCTGCGCGGATGACCGCATCGCTGTCCACCTCGGCAAACCGCGCGATGTTGTCGGCGATGGTCCCTTCGAACAGTTCGACGTCCTGCGGCAGGTAGCCGAGCCACGGGCCCAGTTCGCCTTTGTTCCAGGTGAAGATGTCGGCGCCGTCCAGGCGCACCTTGCCGGCCTGGGTCGGCCAGACGCCAACCAGCAGGCGGGCGAGGGTGGACTTGCCCGAGGCGGAGGGGCCGATGATGCCGAGGCTTTCGCCCGGCGCCAGGCTGAAGCTCACCCCACGCAGAATGGTGGTGTTGGTGCCGGGGGCGCCAGCAAATACGTTCTCCACGGCGAGCATGCCCAGGGGCCGTTGCAGCGACATGCTCGGTGGGCGGCGCGGGTAGTCCTGCAGCAGTTCGGTCAGCCGCCCCCAGGCTGAGCGGCAGCCAAGCAGTTGCTTCCACGAGGCGATGACTTGTTCCACCGGCCCCAGTGCGCGACCGGTGAGGATCGAGCAGGCGATCATCATGCCCGGGGTGATCTTGCCTTCGATCGCCAACAGCGCACCGGTGCCGAGGATCAGCGATTGCAGGGTGATGCGCACGAAGCGCCCGGTGCTGCTGATCAAGGCCGCACGGTCGGACGCCAGCGTCTGCATCTGCAGGATGCGCAGATGGCTCTGGTACCAACGCTTGCTGATCGACGGCAGCATGCCCATGGCCTCGATGACTTCGGCATTGCGCAGGTTGTTGTTGGCGTAGTTGGCAGACGACAGCGCCGCGTGGTTGGCCTCGGCCAGCGGCTTGTGGGTGGCCTTTTCGGTGAGGTACGCCAGGCCGGCGAGGATCATCGAGCCGATCATCGTGACCAGCCCCAGCAGCGGGTGGATCAGGTAGCACACCAGCAGGTAGATGGGCGTCCACGGTGCATCGAAGAAGGCGAACAGGCCATTGCCGGTCAAGAACTGGCGGACCTGTGCCAGGTCTTGCAGGGCCTGGGCCGGGTTGCCACCGGCGCGGTTCAGGTTGCGCTCGAAGGCGGCGCTGAAGATGCGCCGGTTGAGGTCCATGTCCAGGCAGTTGCCGACCCGGATCAACACGCGGGTGCGGATCATTTCCAAGGCGGACATCAGCAGGAACAGCCCGACCACCAGCACGGTGAGCATCGTCAATGTGGTGACGTTACGGCTGACCAGGGCGCGGTCGTAGACCTGGAGCATGTAGACAGCTGGCGTCAACATCATGACGTTTATCACGCCACTGAAGCCTGCCAGTGAGTAGAAGCTGCGGCGCAGGCGAAAGAGCGCCTCGGCCAGCTCGGAACGGGTGCGCGGCTGCTTGTGCATCTGGGGCCTCCCTCTGTACCAAACCGGAGGCCGTTGCGGCGCTCTGGACTGCTCTAGATGTGGCTTCTGGACGGCACGCAGGCGGGTCGCTCTGTAGGCGAATCATCCGAAAACGCTGCGGTGCCCCACAAGCACGAGCGTAGGTTGCAACGAAACATCTTGTAATATCATTTCGCTCTATAAATTCTTTGAACTTTTTATAAGTCACGTAAAAACAGCGAGTTGCAACGCATTATCATCAAGAGTCATTTTTTCGACGGCTTATTGACAAGGTTTGAACCTACGACTTTAGTCTTGATTATTCGGGCCGCTCCTACGGACCGCGCTTGACCAGAAGTCATCGCACCACCGATCCCGGAAAACCGAACCACGAACTGCGCACGTCAGTACTGACTGGGCGCGGGATGGACCCTGTTGCCCTGTGTCTTTCTCCCGATAGATCGAGGGCAATCTAAATGGCCAATTTCAGCAAGTCGGACCTGGAGTTCATCCTCAAGCAGATCTTCATCGCCGAAGCCCACGCCAAGGGCGCCAATCTCATCGATCTGCTGCCCAACAGCCAGGTGCCGTTTGGCTTGCGCACCGTGGACGGCAGCTACAACAACCTGGTGGCCGGGCAAAGTGAGTTCGGTGCCGCCGACAATTCCTTCCTGCGTTTGCTTGATGCGTCGTACCGCGCGGCCTATGCCGGCACCGGCACGGTGGTCGACGGGCAGCCGCGCACCATCAGCAACCTGATCGTCGACCAGACGCCGAACAACCCCGCCGCCGTCGAAGCCAATGGCGGCGCGGCGCCGGTGATGAGCCCTGGCCTCGATGGGGTGTTCGGCACGGCTGACGACAAGCCCGTGTTCTTCATCCCCAACCAGTCTGCAGACGCGGGCCTGACGGCCGGTTTCAACGCCTGGATGACCTTCTTTGGCCAGTTCTTCGATCACGGCCTGGACTTGGTGACCAAGAGCACCACCGACATCGTGTTCATCCCGTTGCAGCCGGACGACCCGTTGTACGTGCCCAACAGCCCGACCAACTTCATGGTGCTGCCACGTGCCGTGCGCACGGCCGGCGCGGACGGTGTGCTGGGCACGGCCGACGATGGCCAGCCCAACACCACCTCGCCGTTCGTGGACCAGAGCCAGACCTACAGTTCGCACCCCTCGCACCAGGTGTTCCTGCGCGAGTACATGCTCAACGCCGCGGGCGACCCGATCGCCACCGGGCGCCTGATCACCAACCGCGATCTCGGCGCCGACGGCAAGTTCGGCACGGCCGACGATGGCAATGGCGAAAATGGCGGCATGGCCACCTGGGCCGTGGTCAAGGCCCAGGCCCGCGACCTGCTCGGTATCAACCTGACCGATGCCGACGTGCACAGCGTGCCGCTGCTGGCGACCGATGCCTATGGCAACTTCCTGCGCGGGCCCAATGGCATGCCGCAGGTGGTAATGCGCGTCAGCAATGGCGCCGATGGGGTTGCCGGCACGGCCGATGACGTGACCCAACTGGTCGAGGGCAATCGCGCCGCGCCGATCAGCTTGGCCAATGCTGTCAGCACCGGGCACGGCTTCCTCGACGATATCGCCCACAACGCCGCGCCCGTGGTGGTCGGCGGCGTGCTGCAGGCCGACGGCGACACCGCGGTGGGCAATGCGCAGCTGGTGGGCCCAGGTGGCAACAACCTGACCTACGACAATGAACTGCTCGACGCCCACTACATCGCCGGCGACGGCCGGGTGAACGAGAACATCGGCCTGACCGCCGTGCACCACGTGTTCCACTCCGAGCACAACCGCTTGGTCCAGCAATCCAAGGACACCATCCTCGCCGCAGGCGACCTGGCCTTCCTCAACGAATGGCTGGTGGATGACGTTGCCGCGCTGCCGACCACACCTGCCGCGATCGCCGCGCTGGTGTGGGATGGCGAACGCCTGTTCCAGGCCGCCAAGTTCGGCACCGAGATGCAGTACCAGCACCTGGTGTTCGAGGAGTTCGCCCGCACCATCCAGCCGCAGATCGACGAGTTTCTGGCGCCCAACGGTTATGACACCTCGATCAACCCGGCCATCCTCGCCGAGTTCGCCCACGTGGTGTACCGCTTCGGCCACTCGATGCTGACCGAGACCGTCGATCGCTTCGACCCCGAGTTCAACCCCGTTCTTACCGACCCCAACAACCCCGACCAGCAGCTTGGCCTGATCGCTGCCTTCCTCAACCCGCTGGCATTCGCTGGCAGCGGGGCGACGGCCGATGAAGCGGCAGGGGCAATCATTCGCGGCGTGACGCGCCAGGTCGGCAACGAGATCGATGAGTTCGTTACCGAAGCCCTGCGCAACAACCTGCTGGGCCTGCCGCTCGACCTGCCGGCGCTGAACCTTGCCCGTGGGCGCGACACCGGCATCCCCTCGCTGAATGAGGCGCGCCGTGAGTTCTATGCCGCGACCGGCGACAGCCAGCTCAAGGCCTACATCAGTTGGGTCGACTTCGCCGACCACCTCAAGCACCCGGCATCGCTGGTCAACTTCATCGCCGCCTACGGCACCCATGCGACGATCACCGGGGCGACCACGCTGGCCGACAAACGTGCCGCCGCCATGGCCTTGGTGTTCGGGGGCGATGGCGCGCCGCTCGACCGCCTCGACTTCCTCAACGGCACCGGCGCCTGGGCCAACGTGACCCGGGCCGGCAAAGACGGCGTGCTGGGCACTGCGGACGACGTGAGCGGGGTGACCATCACCGGCGTCGACACCATCGACTTCTGGGTCGGTGGCCTGGCCGAGCAGAAGATGCCGTTCGGCGGCATGCTGGGTTCGAGCTTCAACTTCGTCTTCGAAACCCAGCTGGAGGCGCTGCAGAACGGCGACCGCTTCTACTACTTGTCGCGTACAGCGGGCCTGAACTTCGGCACGGAGCTTGAAAACAACTCCTTCGCTAAGCTGATCATGCTCAACTCCGACGTCACCCACCTGTCCAACACGGTGTTCCTGACGCCGACGTTCACCCTCGAAGTGAACCAGGCCAACCAGTTCACCGGGCTGGGTGCCGACGGCAAGGCCGACCCTACCGGCGGCATCATGATCTACGGCCAGGAAATCGTCCCGCTGGTGATCCGCGACAACCCGGATACCGTAGGCCCCGACAGCAACTACCTGCATTACACCGGCCTGGACCATGTGGTTCTGGGGGGCACTGCGGGCAATGACATCATCATCTCCAGCGAGGGTGACGACACGCTCTACGGCGACGGCGGCGATGACCGCCTCGAAGGGGGCGCCGGCAATGATGCGGTGCTGGGTGGCGCGGGCGATGACATCATCACCGATTCGTTCGGTGACAACCGCCTGGAAGGCAACGCCGGCAACGATGTAATCGTCGCCGGCAGCATGGGCGTTGCCGGCAACCTGATCCTGGGCGGCGATGGCCAAGACTTCATCATCACCACCGAAGACATCAGCACCACGTTCGGCGGCCAGGGCGACGACTTCATCCTCGGCGCCAAGACCAACCTGCCGCCCACCGGCAACGAAGGCGATGACTGGATCGAGAAGGGCACCCAGGACGGTGCGCCCGGCGACAACTTCGCGCCGCTGCTGGGTGACGAAGTGATCGGCAACGACATCTTCGTCGGCGGTGGTGGCTTCGACGAGATGATCGGCGAAGGTGGCGACGACATCTTTGTCGGCAGCGATGCCCAGGACAAGATGGACGGCATGTCCGGTTTCGATTGGGTCACCTACAAGAATGACCAGGTCGGCGTCACTGTCGACCTGAGCCTGGCCGCGCTGGCGCAGCCCCATGGCAACGCGCCTAACCAGAACGCCGGCGTGTTCAACCCGGTCGGCGCCTCGCCGGCCTCGATCCTCGACCGCTTTGCCGAAGTCGAAGGGTTGTCCGGTTCCAAGTTTGGCGATGTGCTCAAGGGTGACGACGTCGATGCAGTCACCATCCTCAACCACGGCGGTGCCACTGGCAGTGCGCTGACCAATGTGGCGCTGATCCACGGGCTGCAGCAGTTCCTGGCTGACGCTGGTTTGCCCACCACCGGCTTTGCCACCGGCAACATCATCCTCGGTGGCAATGGCAGCGACCTGATCGAGGGCCGCGGCGGCGATGACCTGATCGACGGCGACAAGTGGATCAACGTGCGCATCGCGGTGTATGCCGCCGGCGACGTCAACCATACCGGGCCGGAAATCGCCAGCTTCGACAGCATGGTCGACATGATCCCGTTCATGCTCGACCGCACCTATAACCCAGGCCAGCTCAAGGCCGTGCGGGAAATCCTGCCCGGCACTTCGACGGGTGGCGCGGCGTTCGATACCGCTGTGTTCTCCGGTGTTCAGGCCGACTATGTGGTTACCCAGAACAACCGTGGCACAGCCGATGTGGCGGACGATGTGTGGACGGTGACCGACACCGTTGCCGGCCGTGACGGCGTCGACACCCTGCTGCATATCGAGCGCCTGCAATTTGCCGATGGCCAGCGCGTGCTGGTGACCGGGGTGAATGCGCAGCCAACCGGCAGCCCGACTGTCACCGACAACAACGCTGGCGCGATCACCGTGGGCGACATGCTGACCGTGAGCATGGCCGGGGTGCGCGATGGCGACAATGTGTCGCCGACCAATCCGCAAGGCGTGCTCAACAATACCTCGGTGTCCTACTACTGGCAGTTCGAGGCGAACCCGGGCAGCGGTGTGTTCGAGGACATCATCCTGCTGCCGGCCGGCGACCTGGCGTTCCAAAGCGCCGATGGCACGGCGTTCAAGGTCTCGCCAGACCTTGCCGGGCTGTCACTGCGGGTGAAGGCGATCTACCAGGATGCGCACGGCACCACTGAAGTGCTGTTCTCGCAACCCACGGCCGTGGTCGAGGCGGGCGCCCCCGTGGTGCCGACTGCGCCGACGCCGGTGGTTGATGCCAGCGAAGGTGGCGCAGGCCTGCACATGGTCCGTTCCGACCTCAACTTCATCCTCGCGCAAATCAAGATCGCCGAGGCTGATGCCGCCGGGCAGGACATCCTCTCGCTGATACCGAACATTCGTGCACCCCTGGGGCTGCGAGCAGTCGACGGTTCGAACAACAACCTGATGAACCTCAACGGCATCAACAACACCCAGTTCGGGGCGGCCGATAATGTCTTCCCACGCCTCACCGACCCGGTGTTCAACCCCGCTGAAGGCGCGCCTGCCGGCTTCTTCGGCCCAGGCTCGCCGGCCATTCCAGGGTCGTCCTACCAACAAACCAGCGGCGCAGTGTTCGACTCGCAGCCGCGCACCATCAGCAACTTGATCGTCGACCAGACCTCGAACAACCCGGCCGCCTATGCCACAGCCTATGACCCTGGCGTCGACGGCGTGCTCAACTTCGGCACGCCGGGTAACGACGATGTGCTCAAGGATGGCGTGCGGGTCGTCGCCAGCCCCGGCCTGGACGGGCAGTTCGGCACCAATGACGACCACGACGTGTACCTGTTCGAGAACACCACGGCGGATGCCGGGCTGTCTGCGCCGTTCAACGCCTGGATGACCTTCTTTGGCCAGTTCTTCGACCATGGCCTGGACCTGGTCACCAAGGGCGGTTCGGGTACCGTGTATATTCCGCTGCAACCGGATGACCCGCTGTATGTGCCGGGTGGCAACACCAACTTCATGGTGCTGACCCGGGCCACCAACCAGCCAGGGCCGGATGGCATTCTCGGCAACGCCGACGATATCCATGAGCACAGCAACACCACCACGCCATTCGTGGACCAGAACCAGACCTACAGCTCGCACCCGTCGCACCAGGTGTTCCTGCGCGGCTATCAGATGACGGACCATGGCCCCGTCGCCACGGGCCGGTTGATCACCAACCGCGACCTGGGCGCCGATGGCAAGTTCGGCAGTGCCGACGACAGCGAAATCGGCGGCATGGCGACCTGGAAAGTGGTCAAGGCGCAGGCCAATGACCTGCTCGGCATTCACCTCACCGATGCCGACGTCAACAACGTTCCGCTGCTGGCGACCGATGCCTACGGCAACTTCATCAAAGGGCCCAATGGCTACCCGATGGTGGTCATGAAGGGCGCCGATGGCGTGGGCGGCACGGCGGATGACGTGCTGGTCGAAGGCAACCCGTTGGCGCCGATCGACCTGACCAACGCCGTGCGCACGGGGCACGAGTTCCTCGCCGACATCGCCCACAATGCCGTGCCAGTGTTCAACGGCGGTGTGTTGGCACCCGATGCCGGTATCCAGGTCGGCAACGCCGTCCCGGTCAACCCGCAGACCGGCGCCAACCTGTCCTACGACAACGAGTTGCTGGATGCGCACTACATCGCGGGCGACGGCCGGGTTAACGAAAACATCGGCCTGACCGCCGTGCACGCGATCTTCCACGCCGAGCACAACCGGCTGGTGGCGCAGACCAAGGACACCGTGCTCGACTCGGGCGACGTGGCCTTCCTCAACGAGTGGCTGCTCAACCCGGTCAACGCACTGCCGGCCAGCCAGGCCGAGATCGATGCACTGGTGTGGAATGGCGAACGGTTGTTCCAGGCAGCCAAGTTCGGTACCGAGATGCAGTACCAGCACTTGGTGTTCGAGGAGTTCGCCCGCACCATCCAACCGCGTGTCGACCTGTTCTTCGCCCCGACCCAGGTGTACGACGTTGACCTCGACGCCTCGATCGTCGCCGAGTTCGCGCACACGGTGTACCGCTTCGGCCACTCGATGCTGACCGAGACCGTCGACCGTTTCGACATCGACTTCAACGTGGTCAAAGACCCCTCCAGCGCCGACCCCGACCAGCAGTTGGGCCTGATCGCCGCGTTCCTCAACCCGCTGGCGTACGCCGCCAGTGGCGTCACCCCCGAGGATGCGACCAGTGCCATCGTGCGCGGGGTTACCCGCCAGGCCGGTAACGAAATTGACGAGTTCGTCACCGAGGCGCTGCGCAACAACCTGCTCGGGCTGCCGCTCGACCTGCCGGCGATCAACATCGCCCGTGGCCGCGATGTCGGTATCCCTTCGCTCAACGCCGTACGCCGCGACATCTATGGGCAAACCGGCGATACCCAACTCAAGCCGTACACCAGTTGGGTCGACCTGGTGCAACACCTCAAGCATCCGGAGTCGTTGATCAACTTCATCGCCGCCTATGGCACGCACAGCACCATCACCGGGGCAACCACCCTGGTGGACAAGCGTGCGGCGGCGATGGCGCTGGTGTTCGGCGGCGATGGTTCACCGCTTGATCGGCTCGACTTCCTCAACGGCACCGGGGCCTGGGCCAACGTGACACGGCCGGGCAAGGACGGCGTGCTGGGCACGGCCGATGACCTGAAGGGCGTCACGGTGACCGGTGTCGATGCCATCGACCTGTGGATCGGCGGCCTGGCCGAAGCGAAAACTCCGTTCGGCGGCATGCTCGGTTCAACGTTCAACTTCGTGTTCGAGAACCAGCTGGAAAAACTCCAGGACGGCGACCGCTTCTACTACCTGGAGCGCACCGCTGGCCTGTCGATGAACGCGGAACTGGAAAGCAACTCGTTCGCCAAGCTGATCATGGCCAACACCTCGGCCACCCACTTGCCAGGCCTGGTGTTCTCGGACCCTGCGTTCTACCTCGAAGTGGACCGCAGCAAGCAGTACAACGATGGCCTGGGCAATGCCGACCCGCTGGGCGAGAACGGCCAGCAGGTGGTGTTCCGCGACAGCCCGCTGACCGCAGGGCCGGACAGCAACTACATCCGCTATGCCGGTGACGAGCACATTGTGCTGGGTGGCACCAACGGCGCCGATGTGCTCGTCTCCGGCGGGGGGGACGACACGGTCTGGGGCGATGCCGGCAATGACCGCATCGAAGGCGGTAACGGCAACGACCAACTGCGCGGCGGTGCCGGCGACGACATCATCAGCGACATGGGCGGTGACGACAATATCCAGGGCGGCGACGGCAACGACGTGCTGCACGGCGGTAATGGCATCAACCTGATCATTGGCGGTTTCGGCAACGACTTCATCGTCACCGGTGAAGACGCTTCCGAGGCTATCGGCGGCCAGGGCAATGACTTCATCCTGGGCAGCAAGGCCAACGAACAGGACATGGGTAACGAAGGGGACGACTGGATCGAGAAGGGCACCTCGGACGGTGCCCCTGGCGACAACTTCGACCCGCTCGGCAACGACCCGATCATCGGCAACGATGTGTTTGTCGGTGGTAACGAGAACGACAAGTTCAACGGCGAAGGGGGCGACGACATCATGGTCGGCAGCCTCGGCTTCGGTGACCGCTATATCGGCGGCTCCGGCTACGATTGGGCGACCTTCAAGGGGCTCGCCCAAGGCGTGACCATCGACTACAGCGACCGCTTCTTCGATGTGCCGCCGGTACCGGGTTCGGGGGCATCGGCGCTGGTGCGTTTCGACATCATGGAGGGCCTGTCAGGCTCGGCGCACGGTGACTTCCTGCGCGGCGACAACGAAGATGCCGCCTCGCTGCCCACCGCCGGTGCCAATGGCAGCGTGCTGACCAACATCAGCCTGATCAACGGCCTGGCCGATCTGCTGGCCGCTGGCGCGACGTTCTACGACGGCGGCAACATCATCCTCGGCGGCAGCGGCAGCGACCTGATCGAAGGCCGCGGCGGTGACGATATCCTCGACGGTGACAAGTGGCTCAACGTGCGCATCAGCGTACGCGCCAACAGCGATGGCACCGGCCCGGAAATCGCCTCGTTCGACAGCATGGAGCCGATGGTGCCGTTCATGCTCAACGGCACCTACAACCCCGGGCAACTGGTGATCGTGCGGGAGATCCTGAAAGGGGCTGACAACTTCGACACCGCGCTGTTCTCAGGCGTGGCGACGGACTACAACGTCGTGGTCGATGGCAATACCGTGATTGTCACCGACCTGGTAGCGGGGCGTGACGGGGTCGATCGGCTGACCGGCATCGAGCGGCTGCAGTTCTCCGACCGGGCCATCGCCTCCGGTGTCGGCACGGCCGCCAACGCAGGCCCGTCGGGCCACTTGGTGATCCTCGACGATGCCACCGGCGTACGCGATGACACACCGGTGGCTGGCCAGCTGCTGCGGGTCACTGACCTGGCCGTGCACGATGCGGACAACGCCAGTGCAAGCAACCCGACCGGCGCGGTCAACGGCCCAGTGGCTTACTACTGGCAGGTCGAGCAATTGCCGGGTTCGGGGGTGTATGAGGACATCACCTTCGTCGCGGCCGGCGAAGTGTCGCGGGCCATCGGTAGCACCTACCGGGTGACCGACGATGTGGCGGGGCTGAGCATTCGGGTGCGGGCGGTGTATCAGGATGCCAAGGGCACCCTGGAAATCGTCGACTCGGCGCCCAACAGCGCGCCGAGCGCCGGGCCGGCCGTGACCGGCTTGCTGATACAGAACCAGACGCTGACCGCCAACCCGGCCACCATTGTCGATGCCGACGGCCTGAGCAACCCGCAGTTCACCTTCCAGTGGCAGTCGAACCGGGGCGTTGGCTGGGTCAACATTGCCGGTGCCATCAACAGCACCTTCGTCCTGACCCAGGCGCAGGTGGGGCAGAACATGCGGGTGGTGGTCAGCTACGTGGATGACTTCGGCGTGCACGAAAGTGTTGCCTCCGACATCCTCGACCCGGTGGCCAACGTCAACGATGCACCGACAGGCGCGGTGCTGATCAGCGACACCACACCCGACCGCGGCCAGGTGCTGACCGCGCTTACCGCTGGCATTGCCGACCTCGACGGGCTGGGCGCGTTCAGCTTCCAGTGGCAGCAAGGCAGCGGCAGCAGCTTCAGCAACATCGTCGGCGCAACGGCGGCCACCTTCACCCCGGGCTTTGCCCAGGGTAACCAGCAACTGCGGGTAATCGTGCGCTACACCGACGGCTTCGGCACGCTGGAGACGCTGACGTCGGCAGCAACCGCGCCCGTGGTGGTGCCGCCCGGTGTGACCCTGGTCGGTACCAACGCGGCCAACACCCTGACCGGTTCGGCGGGTAACGACGTGATCTCGGGCCTGGGCGGTAACGATACCCTCAACGGATTGGGCGGCGCGGACCAGCTGTTCGGCGGCCTGGGTAACGACGTGCTCAACGGCGGTGACGACCCCGACATCCTCAACGGCGACGATGGCAACGACACCCTCAACGGTGGGCTTGGCGCGGACGCCATGAACGGTGGAGCCGGCAACGACACGTTCGTGGTCGACAACGCCGGTGACACGGTGACCGAGGCGCTGAACGGCGGGACCGACCTGGTGCAGACCAGCCTGGCAAGCTACGCGCTGACGGCGAATGTCGAGAACCTGACCTACACCGGCAGCAGCAGCTTCACCGGCACCGGCAACGCTTTGGCCAACACCCTCACTGGGGGGGCAGCCAACGATGTGCTCAATGGCGGTGCGGGGGCTGACCGCCTTGTGGGTGGCGTCGGCAATGACACCTACGTGGTCGACAATGCCAACGATGTGGTGGTCGAAGCGTCGGGTGCCGGTACCGACACCGTGCAGACCTCGCTGGGTACCTACACCCTGGCCGGCAACGTCGAGAACCTGACCTTTACCGGGGTGGGCAACTTCACTGCCACGGGCAATGGGCTGGCCAACCTCATCAACGGCGGGGCAGGTAATGACACGCTCAATGGTGACGGCGGCAACGACATCCTCAATGGCAACGCGGGCAACGACACGCTCAACGGTGATGCCGGCAACGACCAGCTGTTTGGTGGGCTGGGCATCGATACCTTGAACGGCGGCGGTGGCGATGACAGCCTCGATGGCGGTGATGGCAATGACTCACTGCTGGGGGGCGCTGGCAACGACACGCTGCTGGGTGGCCTGGGCAACGACACCCTGGACGGTGGCGTCGGCGTCGATTTGCTGCAGGGTGGCGATGGCAACGACACGCTGTTTGGTGACGTCGGCAACGACACCTTGCTGGGAGGGGCCGGCAACGACTTCATCAACGGTGCCGCTGGCAACGATACGGTCACAGGTGGGGCGGGCAACGACACGATGATTGCCACTGACGGCAATGATGTCTTCCAGTTCGCTGCAGGCTTTGGCAACGACCTGATCATCAACTTCGATGCCATCGCGTCGGGCGGCCAGGACCGGCTGGACATCACCGCGCTCAACATCACGGCTGCCACCTTCGCTGCCAGCGTCACCATCGCCGATGTCGGCGCTGATACGCTGGTCAGCATCGGCGCTGCCGACTCGATCCGCCTGGTGGGGGTGGCCGACGCCACGACGGTGACGGCGGCAGACTTCATTCTGGCGGGGTGAGTGGCTGAGCGTTCGTCGTCCCACAGTTGACGCGCTCTCGTGTAGGAGCAGCCTTGTGCTGCGAAGAGGCCGGTGACAGCACAGCGTTTTTTTGCTGCTGTCACCGGCCTCTTCGCAGCACAAGGCTGCTCCTACCGGGTTCGCGTAGGGCAGTGTTGAACCCGTCTAGGTTCACTCACGGCTCAATGCGGCATGCAGTTTCAGCTCTTCATCGATAAAGGCCGCAATCATCGCCCGGTACACCCGTTCCACCACGTCGGGCGACGCCCCGGTATCGCTGGCAATTGCACGCACCTTGGCAATCACCTGCTCGACCCGCGCCGGTGCGCGCACATCGTCGGTGGTCTTCTTGAAAGTGGCTGCCTGGGCGACCAGTTGGCCGCGTTGGGCGAGCAGCGCGACCAGGTTCTGGTCGATTTGGTCGATGCGCGAGCGAACGTCCTCGATCGATGTGCAACGTACGTCCATGTAGGGGGCTCCATGTTGATGGGCAAGCAAGTCGACCGACATTAGCACAGGCGCCGGGGCAGGCTTCAGAAGTCGTAGCGCAGATCCAGCACCGCATTGCGCGGTGCACCATAGTGGCCGTAGCTGCCGGCCATGCCGGAGTAGTACTTCTCATCAAACAGGTTGTTCACATTCAAGGTGGCCGAGAGGTGGTCATTGACCTGGTAACGCGCCATCAGGCTGGCCACCGCATAGTCGTCGTCCTTGGCCTTGGCATTGTTCAGCTCTTTGAACGTCAATGACTTGCTGGAATCCCAATTGACGCCACCGCCGACGGTCAGCTGTTCCCACTCACCCGGGAGGCGGTAGGTTGTCCACAGGCGGAAGGTGTCCATGGGCAACTGGGTGTTCAGGCGATTGCCATCGGCATCTTCGGTCCGCGCATGGCTGTAGCCCGTCTGCATGTTCCAGCCTGGCGCGATCTCGCCGCTAAGCTCAAGGTCCAAACCTTGGGTCCTGGCACCGTTGACTGCGCGGTAGGCCGACGAGCCCGAGGGCGTGGTCTGCCCAGGATCGAGTTCCGCGAAGTTGTCCCGCTCCACCCTGAACACTGCCGCATTGGCATTCAGGCGACCCTGGTAGAATTCACCTTTCCAACCCATTTCGTAGTTCTTGCCAATGACCGGAGCGAGGGTTTGGCCATCTTTGTCCTGTGAAGATTGGGGTTGGAAAATATCGGTGTAGCTGGCGTAGACGGATTGCTCCGGTGTCAGGTCATAAACCACGCCGGCGTAGGGTGTGACTTCGCCTGTCTCACGCATCTGGCGGGGTATGTGCAGCCCGGTCGTGCGCATCGTGAAGCTGTAGTCGTAACTGTAGTTCGACACCCGAGCGCCTAACAGCAGGTGAAGCTCATCGGTGAGGTTGAACCGGTTGGCCACGAAGTACCCACTTTCTCGGGTTTTGATGTCCAACAGGACCGAGGGACGATAGCCATCGCGTACCAGGTAGTTGTCCCAAGTATAGAAGTTGAAGTCAGTGTTGCCACCGCTCAGGGAGTCGTGGTTGTTCTGATAATCCGAATAGTTGTAGCCGACCACCAGATCATGGGCGCGACCGAACAACGCATAGGTGCCCTGCAGGTTTACGTCGACACCTTTCTGCACTTGATCGGCAGAAATCATCGCCCGCTCGGCGCTGGCAACACCGGTCTGCTGATTCAGGTAGCTCGTCCCTGTCGTACTCCTGAACCAGCCCAGGTCCGCATCGCGATCAACGTCCATGTAGTTCGTCACTACCCTGAGCTTCCAGTCATTGGCCAACTGCTGCTCCACGGTCGCGGTGTAGTTCAGGGTCTCGAAATCATCGTACATCCAACGGGCGCCAGAGCTGGTGGCGCGCGAAAAATCGGTTTGCTGGCCGTTGTCAAAGAGCAGGGGAACACCGGGGGAGCCGGTCGATCGGTACTTCTGGTAATCCACACCAAAGCGCACCAGCGTGGTGTCGCTCAGGTCGGCCTCAACGACACCGTAGAGAATTTCTCGCTTCTGGTCGTACCAGTCCATGAAGGTGTGGTTATCCTGCTTGGCCGCCACCAGGCGACCGCGCACATTCCCGGTTTCAGTCAGCGGGCCCGACACATCCGCTTCGCTGCGGTAGTTGTCCCAAGCACCTACGGTGGCTTTGACGTAGGACTTGAATTCATGCGTCGGCTTCTTGCGGATCAGGTTGATCAAGCCCCCCGGCTCACCGGAGCCGCTCATCAGGCCAGTTGCCCCTCTAACGATCTCGATCCGGTCGTACAAGGCCATGTCCAGCAGTGTGCTGGGCATGTTGCGGGTCTCGTTCTGCTGGCTGGTGTTGACGCCATCGAACTGATAGCTGTTGATGGCACTGCCACGCGAATAGATGTTGAAACGTTCCCCGCCATCTTGTGAAAGGGTGATGCCAGGGGTCTCCTTCAGCACATCGGTGATACTGGCAAGGTGCTGGTCGTCCATCCGCTGGCGGGTGATGACACTGATCGATTGCGGCGTCTCACGAATCGACAGGTTCATCTTGGTGGCCGTGCTGGTCACTCCAGTCGTGTACGAACCAGTGCCCTCGGTCGTCGCCCCCAGCCCTACACTGTTCACCTGCGTCGGCGACAGCTCCAGCGCTGTGCTTTCTTCGCCTGCCGGGACAATGAAATAGCGATCATCACGTTCGCGCAGCACCCGCAGGCGGCTGCCCGACAGCAACGCCTGCAAGCCGTCGTCGACCCCGTAGACACCGTTCAGGCCAGCAGTCTTCTGGCCCTGGGTGGACGTCGGGTCGAACGACAGCACGATACCCGCCTGGGTGGCGAACCGGGTCAGGGCCTGCCCCAGGTCACCCTGGCCGATGTGGTATTCGCGGGGGGCGGTGTCAGCCAGGGCAGCAGTGGCAGCGAAGCCGGGCAGCAACAGGCACGAAACGAACAGCGCCTTGCGGATACCAGCCGCCAGCGGGCGGAGCGGATGATGCGTTTTCATGGAGGGCTTCTCTTATGTTGGCAAGCGGGTCATGCACCCGTTACCCCTGAGTCGAATGAGAAAGAGAAGAAATCTCATCGACGCGAAAAAACTTCACGCTGTGTTCAGTTCGCTGACCGTCACCCAGTAGCGGGTGCGGCGTTCGATGCTGACCGGCAGCACGCTGGTGATCGCCCGCAAGGCCTTGTCGGTGTCATCCACCGGGAACGTACCACTCACACGCAGCGCCGCTACGGCGGGGTCGCAGCGCAGCCAGCCGCTACGGTAGCGGGCAAGCTCCGGGATGAAGTCGCCGAGGCGCTGTTCATTGGCCACCAGCAGGCCTTGGGTCCAGGCATCCTGTTCGGCGGCCAAGGGCTTCGCTGCAGCAACCTGCGCCGCAGAGAAGCGGCTGAACTGCCCTGGCTGCAGCAGCAGTGGCTGGCCATGGCTGGGCAGGATGCGCACCTGGTGTTCGAAGACTTCGACCTGGGTTTGCCCCTGCATGACCCGCACTGCAAACCGAGTCCCCAAGGCTTGCACCCGGCCATGCAGTGTCTGCACGAAGAAGGGGCGGCCAGCGGGATCGCTGGCCGTGGTGACCATCACCTCGCCTTGGCGCAGGCGCACCAGACGCTGCTGCGCGTCATAGCGCACATCGGCGGCACTGTCGGTATTGAGTAACAGTTGCCCACCGTCTGCCAGTGTGACGGGGAGGCGCTGGCCCACCCGCGTGCGGTAATCGGCGAGCCAGATGCCGTTGTGCACTTGATCGTAGCTGGCCCAGCCCAGGGCACTGCCGCCCAGCAACAAGGCCACGCCCTTGATCACCTTGCGGCGGGTGTTGAGCTGCGCCTGGCTGGCAAGGTCCAGCGTGCGGCAGCCGACGCTGGCGGGGATGCCTTGCAGGCGTTGCTGCAGGTGCTCGATCTGTTGCCAGGCCCATTGGTTGGCCGCCGTCTGCTGCAGCCAGTGCTGCCAGCCAAGGTGGTCCTGCGGCCCGGCCGAGCCGCTCTGCAGCAGGGTGTACCACTGCACGGCCTGCTCCAGTGCCTCGCGTTGCCTGGGGTCGACCAGCGTCATGCCAGCCCCGCCTCAAGGTTGAACAGCAGGCAGTGGTGCAGTGCCTTGGCCATGTAGCGGTTGACCGATGACAGTGAAATCCCCAACTGTTCGGCGATGTCCTTGTACGGCATGCCCTCCAGTTGCGACAGCAGAAACGCACGGCGCACGTCCGGCCCCAGGCCGGCCAGCATGGCGTCCAGCTCACAGAGGGTTTCCAGCAGCACCGCGCGTTCTTCCTCGGAGATATCCAGCGCCTGCGGTTGCTCGGCCAGCGTTTGCAGCCACGCTCGCTCCAGGCGCGCGCGGCGCACGTGGTCGATCATCAGGCGGCGGGCAATCGTGGCGAGGTAGCCCTTCGGCTCGCGCACGGCGCGCAGGCGCTCGGCGGCATTGTCAGCGGTGAGGATGCGCACGAACACGTCCTGGACCATATCGGTTGCCAGGTGCCGACACGCCAACCTTGGCTGCAGCCAACTGCGCAACCAGCGATGGTGGTCGCGGTAGAGATCATCGACCTGAGCATGCACTTCCCTGTGAGGCTTCTTCATACATTCGAATTCAAATAAGAATTCTTATCATTATGGAGGCGGGAGGGGCGCAGCGACAAGGGGGAGTCGCGCGACCGTCATGAGGCACGCGCGCTTACAGCGGCCACCTTGCGTCGCCTACGATTTCTGAGGCTGGTGTTCCGATCGCAGCTCAATGCCCCACCAGCTCGCCCAGCAACCGCTGTTTGTAAGCGTGCAGCACCGCACTGTCGCGCTCACGCGGGTGCGGCAGGTCGATGTGCAGGTCCTCGCGGATTCTGCCTGGGTGGGCATCCATCACGATCACCCGGTCACCCAGGTACAGCGCCTCCTCGATGTCATGGGTGACCATGATCACGGTGCACCGCTCCTGCACCCAGATGCGCTGCAGCTCTTGCTGCAGCCTCACCCGGGTCAGGGCATCGAGGGCGCCGAGCGGCTCGTCGAGCAGCAGCACCTTGGGTTTGTTCACCAGCGCCCGGGCAATGGCCGCGCGCTGGGCCATGCCGCCGGAGAGCTGGTGCGGGTAGGCGTGTTCGTAACCGCTCAGGCCCACCAGCTCGATGTGCTCAGCCACCAGGCGGTCTTTGTGCGTGGCTGGCATGGCGTGGTTTTTCAGGGCCAGGGCGATGTTCTGCTGCAAGGTCATCCATGGGAACAGGCGGTGGTCCTGGAACACGATGCCGCGTTCCAGGCCCGGCCCGCGCACGGGTTGCTGGTCGAGCAGGATCTGCCCTTGATAGTCCTGGTCGAGGCCGACGATCAGCCGCAGCAGCGTGGACTTGCCACAGCCGCTGGCGCCGACAATGCTGACGAATTCGCCAGGTTGGATGTTCAGCTCGATGTCCTTGAGCACTTGCATCGGCTTGCCCTTGAGGGCGTAGGCCTTGCTCAGGCCACGAAGGGTCAGTGCGCCGTGGGTGGCGGTGGTGGGTAGAGCGTGGGCGATGGCGTTCATGGTCGGGCCTTTCAACGGGTCGGGCGCCAGCGCAGCAGGCGGCGGGAGAGGAGGGTGCAGAGCCAGGACATCAGGTAGCCGCACAGGCCGATGCACAGCACGCAGACCACGATGATCTCCATGCGCGCGCCGGCCTCGGCGGTCATCATCAGGCTGCCGAGGCCGGCACCGGAAGACAGGAACAGCTCGCTGCCGACCGAGGTCACCCAGGCGAATGCCAGTGCCTGCAGCACGCCAGCGGCGATGCCCGGCAAGGCGGCAGGCAGCAGGATCAGGCGCAACTGCTGGGTGCGGCTGAGCATCAGCACGCGGGCGGCTTCACGGTGCTGGGCCTCGACCTGGCGCAGGCTTTCGAAGGTGTTGAGCACCATGGGGTATAAAGCCGCGAGGCTTACGATCAGCAGCTTGGCGCTTTCGCCGTTGCCCAGCCACAGGCCGATCAACGGGATCCAGCCCAGCATCGGCACCTGCCGCAGGGCATGGAACAGCGGCGCGATCAGGCGGTTGGCAGGGGCGGACAGGGCCATCAGCGCGCCCAGCCCGATACCACCGACAATGCCTACCGCCAGGCCGGTGCAGGTACGCACCAGGCTTGCCCACAGGTTGATCAGCAGCTCGCCGCTGCCCAGCAGTTCGACCCATGCCGACCCTACCTGCGCCAGTGGCACGAAGGCGTAGGCGCCGGCGGCGTCCTGGCACGAGGCGTATTCCCAGGCGCCGAGCAGCAGCAATGGCAGCACCAGGCCGCGGGTATTGTGTAGCTTCATTACTGCCTCCTCAGCGGCTTTGCCAGCCAGACAAGCGCCGCTCCACGCGGCGCAGGGCAAAATCCAGGGTGAAGCCGATCACACCGGTGATCACCACCCCGACCATCACGACATCGATGCGCAGCATCTGCCGGCCCATTTCGATCATCTGCCCCAGCCCGCTGTCGGCGGCCAGCAGCTCGCAGGCCACCAGCACCACCCAGGCGCGGGTCAACGCCACGCGCACGCCGGTGACGATCGCGGGCACGGCAGCGGGCAGGGCAATACGGCCGACCAATGTAGTCCAGCGCAGGCGGTACACCGCTGCGACCTCGAAGTGACTGCGCGGGATCGCGCGTACCCCTTCACAGGTGGCCAGGGCCACGGGGAAGAACGCGGTCTTGGCGACGATGACGATCTTGAAGGTTTCATCGACGCCAAACAGCAGCACGAACATCGGGATCAAGGCGATGCTGGGCACCTGGCGAAGCGTGTGGAACAGCGGTGCGCAGTAGGCCTCCACGGTGTTTGACAAGGCCAGCGCCGTGCCGAATGCCAGGCCGCCGAGCGCGCCGCCGACAAAGCCCAGGGCCAGGCGCGAAAGGCTGCCGGAAAGGTGTTCCTGCAGCTCGCCGGTGGCCAGCAGTTCGGTGAAGCTGTGCCAGACCTCCAGCGGTGGCACCAGCAGGTTGGCAGGGAACAGCCCAGCGTTGGCCAGCACGGCCCAGAGTGCGAGCAGGGCTGCAGGTGAGATCAACCAGGAGAGGGGCGAGAGCAAGCGCATGGCGGGCCTTGGGGGAGCAGACGATAGAAAGGGCTATCGCAAGAGCTGTGCCAGGCGCTGAAGGCCCGGAAATACGGGGGATGAGAATGTGGTGGTGCTGGAGCAGCACAGGGCTGCTGCTCCAGCAGCAGGTCGTCAGCACTACGTGTGCTGGCTTCATCGCGGGCAAGCCCGCCACAAGTACGGCGCTAGCTTTGGAGGCTACACAGTTCGGGTGGGAGCGGGCTTGCCCGCGAAGAAGCCAGCGCGGTCGCTGATCAGAAATCGTAACTGACGCTGGTGTAGTAGAACGCCCCCTGCGCCCCCTCGGGGCTGGTGATGGAATACTTCGGCACCCCATACAGCTGCGCGCCTTCGAGCTTGTCCGGGTGGCTGTCGAACAGGTTGATCGCGCCCGCCGACAAGGTCAGGCCCAGGTCGAAGCGGTACGACACATCCAGGTCGGTCACCCACTGCGCCGCAAACGTCTGGTCCAGCGCCGGGTTGGCGGCGTTGCGGCTCTGCCATTCGCCATAACGGCGCTGGGCCACGGTGACGCTCCAGCCGTCATACAGCCAGTTGGCGCTCAAGGTCAGTTTGTCCTTGGGCGTACCGTCCTCGATCAGGCCTTGGGTGTTGCGGCCGATGATCTGGTTGCCGGGGATGCTGCCCACGTCGTCCAGCCCGGTGATACGGGTGTTGTTGCGCGCATAGCCGCCGTTGAAGTCCAGCCGGCCCCAACCGTCCAGCTCGAGCTGGTAGTGGCCGGCCAGCTCGAAGCCATCGGTGCGGGTGTCGGCGATGTTGGTGTAGAACGCCGCACTCTGGATATTGGCGTAGGGCGTGCCGGCGAAAATCGGCGTGACTACTGACGACGGCAACTGGTCGGACAAGGTGATGCGGTTGTCGATGTCGATGCGGTAGGCATCCAGCGTCACCGAGGCATTGGGCAGCGGCCGCCAGACCAGGCCCACGGAGAAGTTGGTCGACTCTTCGGGCTTGAGCGACTTGCCACCCAGCAGCGCCGCTTCCGGGCTGTCGGCCCGCAGGGTGCGCTGTTGCACCTCGACCCAGTTGCCACTGCCCGGCGGTTGCTCCACCACCTGCACGCTGAACGAGGACAACCCGCTCTGCACCAGTGAAGGCGCGCGGTAGCCGGTGCTGGCGCTGGCCCGGGCGGCGATTTCGGGGGTGAAGTCATAGCGCAGCGACAGTTTGCCGTTGGTAGTGTCGCCAAAGTCCGAGTAGTGCTCGCTACGCACCGCCACGCCGGCCTGGAATTTTTCGGTGAGCTGGGCTTCGACATCCAAGTAGGCGCCGATCACCCGGCGGTCGAGCGACACCGCATCGACCTGGGTGATGCCCGAGTAATAACCGGGAATACGCCGGCCAGAAACCGGGTCGACGGTGTTGAACAGCGGCCCGTTGGACCAGCCGGCGGCGTCACCCTCGGTCAGGTCGAAGTTCTCCTGGCGCCAGGCCAGCCCTGCCGAAACGGTCAGTGGCTTGAACAGCCAGTCGTTGGCGAAGTCGCGTGTCCAGTCCAGGGTCAGGTTGGTCTGGTCGGCTTCGCGCCGGCCGGTGTAGAGGGTCGAGGGGCTGGCAGTGCCCCAGCTGGGGTTGATGGCGTCGCGGTCGGTGGAGTCGACGCGGTTGTTGCCGTAGTTCAGCGCCAGGTCAAAGTTGCCCAGTGCTTCATTCTCCAGGCGCAGGCCACTGGTGACGGCGAAGTCTTCCAGGCCATAGCGGGTGACTGGCAAGCGGCCGTCGGGGTAGCGCGCCAGCGCCACGCTGCCGTAGTTGTTGCGCAGGGTGGTGGGCGGATCGAAAAAGTTCTCGGCGTCGGTGTTCTTGTGCGCGTAGGTGGCGAAGCCATAAGCGCTCAGGCCCTCGCTCAGGCCCATCTCGGCGTTGGCGGTGAAGTTGTACTGGTCCGAGACGTTGCCCGAGCCCCAGCGCCAGTTGCGGTAGCGGTTGTTCTGCTCACGCGGGGTGTCGATGCTGGTCGAACCGGGGTAGAACAGGCGGTTGTCGTCGCGCGTGTCGCTGGCCGGGTCCTGGCTGCCAGCGTCGAAGGCCAGGGTAAGGAAGCCGTCGTTGGGCAGGGTAAAGCCTTTCCAGCCGCTGAGCTTGCGTTGCAGGCCATCGCCTTTCTTGTAGCCGCCGAAGCGGTAGCCGGCGTTGCCGCCGTCGTCGCGTTCCTTGAGGACGATGTTGATCACCCCGGCGATGGCGTCCGAACCGTACTGGGCGGCGGCGCCATCGCGCAGGATCTCTACCCGCTCGATGGCCGACAGTGGGATCAGGCTGAGGTCCACCGCCGCCGCGCCACGGGCGTTGACCAAGCCTTGGCGGGTAACGTTGGCGCTGGTGTGGCGGCGCTTGCCGTTGACCAGCACCAGCACCTGGTCGGAAGCCAGGCCGCGCAGCGAGGCGCCCTGGGCGATGGAGCCGGCAAAGGCGCCTTGTGGCGATTGCGGGAAGCTGAACGACGGTGACAAAGCCGTGAGCGCGGCGGACAGGTCGCTGGCGCCGGTTTCCTGCAGTTTTTCGCCACTCAGGACGTCGACGGGCGCAGCGCTTTGCAGGGCGGTGACGTCGCTGCGGTGGGTGCCGACCACGACCACGGTGTCGAGGTTGGTGGCGGGTTCGGCGGCGAATGCGGGCACGGCAAGGCTGCCGATGGCCAGGGCGATGGCGCTGGCCAAGGGGGTGTGGTGGGGCATGTGGGATGTCCTTTTAGAAGGCGTGAGTGCCTTGGGGCTGCTGCGCAGCCCATCGCGACGCAAGGCCGCTCCTACACACAACGGTCGCGCGCTCCTGTAGGAGCGGCCTTGCGTCGCGATGGGTCGCGCAGCGGCCCCAAAGGCAGAAAAAATCAGAAGCGACTGGTGACACTCAGCCCGACCGTGCGTGGGTCGCCATAGGTGATCACGTACTGCCCGGCAGTCCCGTTAGGCCGGCCATGCACCTGGTAGCGGCGGTCGGTGAGGTTGTTGACGAAGCCGGTCACGCTCAGCTTGTCGTCGGGGCTGAACCAGGTCAGGCGGGCGTTGGCCAGGGTGTAGTGGGGCTGGCTGAGGGTTTCGTCAGCGCTGCTCTGGCGGTCGGCAAGGAAGTATTCCTTGTCGCGGAAACTCACGTCGCCGCCGGCCACCAGCTTGCCGCCGACCTGCAACGGAAAGGTGTAGTCGGCACCCAGCGACACCACGTTGCGCGGCGAGCGCACGAAGCTGTTGCCGCTGTAGTCGCCGGTCACCGCGCCAGTGGTGGGGTTGGTGTTCTTGAAGTCGGTGTATTCGGTGTCGAGGAAGGACAGCGCCGCACGCACGTGCAGGCGGTCGGTCGGCTGGCCTTCGATCTCCAGCTCCGCCCCTTTTACCTTGCCCTTGGCGCCGTTGGTCAAGGCGGTGGTGAGCACGCCGTTGTTGACCGTCAGCAGGTTTACCTGAATGTCCTTGTAGTCGTAGTAGAAGACGTTGGCGTTAACCGTCAGGCGGCGGTCGAACCACTCGGATTTCAGGCCCAACTCGTAGGCATCCAGCTCTTCCGGGTCTACCGTGGTCAGCTGTGCAAGGCTGGTCGATAGCCCGGTGTTGAAGCCACCAGAGCGGAAGCCATGGGCATAGCGGAAGAACACCCGCAGGTTGTCGTTGATGCGGTACTCGGGGGTCAGGTCGTAAGTCCAGGCTTCCCAAGTCTTGTCTTCCTGACGATTGCCGTTGGTGCCCACGCCAGCCAGCGGGATCAGCGGGCCGTTGGCGGTGGCGCGGGTCAACTGGGTCAGGTCCAGGTCGATGTCTTTTTTCTCCTGGGTCCAGCGCAGGCCACCCGTCACACTGAAGTCATCGGTGAAGTCGTAGGTGAGGTTGCCAAACAGCGCGTAGCTGTCGGTGCGGTGGTCATAGCCCAGGTCGCGGAACGCGGTGGTGCCGACCTGGTTAGAGCCGGTGCCGTTGGGTGTCGGGCCCGGGGTGACGATGCGCTGGGCTGCGCTGTCGAGGTCTTCATGGAAGTAGTGCGCGCCCGCCAGCCAGTGCAGCGGGCGGTCTTCCGGCGATGCCAGGCGCAGCTCCTGCGACCACTGGCGGTAGCTGTTGTCGGTGATCGACGCGCCGTTGACCTCGTACGGGGTGTAGTCGGCGTCGCTGGTCGAGCGGTTGCGGATGTAGTCGTAGGCGCTGATCGAGGTCAGGGTGTAGTCGCCCAGGTACCAGTTGAAGGTCAGCGACGCGCCGTCGTGGTCGAGGCGGTAGTCCTCGTTGACGTTGAGCGAAATGTCGCGGCCATTGGGGCGCTCGTAACCGACGTTGTAATAGCGGCCCACCGGCAGCGCGCCGTTGCTGCCATCGCCCTTGAACTGGCGACTGTGCAGCTTCAGCAAGGCGTCCAAATCGGGGTTGAGCTGGGCGAGGAACTGCAGGCGGATGGCTTTTTTGTTGACGTCGCCATAGGTGTTGCCGTCGAAGTCGTTGTGCTGGAAGCCATCGCGCTCTTCGGAGTACAGCGACACCCGGCCGGCCAGTTTTTCGTCCACCAGCGCGCCGCCGATGGCACCGGTGAGGATCCGTTCGTTCTTGCTGCCGACGCCGACCGTGCCGTAGCCGTCGGTGTCGAAGGTCGGCTTCTTCGAGATCACGTTGACCGCGCCCGCCGTGGTGTTCTTGCCATACAGGGTGCCCTGCGGCCCGCGCAGGATCTCGATGCGTTCGAGGTCGAACAGCGGGCCGCCGCCGGCGATCGGTGCGTTGAGGTAGACGTCGTCGGCGTAGATGCCCACTGGGTAGACCGTCGCGGCGCCGGTGTCACCAGTGCCCAGGCCACGGATGTACCAGCGCGGCCGGCCATCGCCGTCGGGGTTCTTGGCCGAGGCGTTGGGCACGAAGGTGGTGATGTCGCCCATCGAGCGCACGCCGTCTGCAGTGATGCTGGTGCCCTTGATCGCCGACACGGCGACCGGGACTTCCTGCAGGGTCTGTTCGCGGTGCTGGGCCGTGACGGTGACGGTTTCCAGGGCGGGCTCGGTCTTGGCATCTTCGTTGGCGGCGACGGCCTGGCCGCCGGTGCCGGCCAGCAGCAGCGCGAGGCTGATCTGGCGGGCCAGTGGGTGGAGCTGGTGCATGGTGAATCTCCCCGTATGTAAAGCGTTGTCGGGGAGAGCTAGAGCAGGGACTGTGCCATGTTTGTAAGATGTTGAATTATATGAATTTAATTGGATTTTTAGGGGGCTGTTGCCGGTAGGGCAGCAGTGGGGTGCTTGGCGGGTGCTGCTGGGGCAGCAGCGTTTGGTTGAGCGTGTTGGGGCCGCGTTGCGGCCCTATCGCCGGCAAGCCGGCTCCCACCCGAACTGTGTAGCCTCCAAGGCTAGCGCCGCACCTGTGGGAGCAACTGTCTTTGAGGATTTTTTTGAAGTTGCTCCCACAGATACGCCGCAGGCCAGGAAGCTGCGGTGAACCTGTGGGAGCGGGCTTGTCCCGCGAAGGGGGCGCATAGCGCCCCCAGGGTCACACAGCCAACCGCGAAGTCGAGCCGATCACACGCTCCAGCACGCTGAAGTCGATCCACTCCCGCACATCGAACCGGCGCGGTATGAACCCCCACCTGAACAGGAACTCGGTAAAGTCCTGCAACGCATCGATCGAGCGGCTGTCCAGGGTCGTGCGCAAGCGCCGGTGGGCATCGTCGCCATAAGCCGCCGCCACCCAGTACTCGCTGGTGTTCAGCTCACGGGCAAGGAAGCGCCGGGTCTCTTCCGGGTTGGCCCACGCCCATTGCTCGGTGCGCAACACCGTGTCGACCAGTGTACGGCTGGCATCGAAGTGCTCTTCCAGCAAATGCCGGTCCACGGTCAAGGTGCGCGGTGTGCCGTTGTTGCTGCGGATCAGCGGGTCGGGGTGGCTGCCGGTATCGACGACTACACGCAGGCCAAACTCGTGGGCCAGATGCACCGCATGGGCGCCCTTGAGGAAGATCGCGTCGATGTCGCCGCGCAGCAGGCCGATCAGTTCGTTGTTGCGGCGGCTGAAACGGCTGGTGTCCAGGCTCACTTCGGCGCCATACAGGTGCTGCTTGGCGTCGTCGCTGTAGGTACCGCCGTAGGGGTAGTCGACCAGTTCGACATCCGCCACGCTCAAGCCTTCGAGCTTCAGCGCGTTTTCCAGCCCGCGCAGGGCCTGGGCGCGGGTGAAGTCGATCTGCACATTGGCCCACTTGGGCAAGCCGAAGCGGCGGTTTTTCAGGTCGCGGATACTGCGCACACCGCTTTCTTCGGTGGTCAGGATCAGTTGCACTTCATCGCTCCACGACAACCCCAGCACGCGGGTCTCGACACCACTGGCGTAGGCCCAGATTGCCGGGATGTTGCCGCCGTGGCGCACTGAGTTCTGCAGGTGGTGGTCGTAGTGGGCTTCGCGCACTTCCCGTTCGCTGGATTCGCGCAACGACTGGATGTTAGTGCCGAACGGCGCAAAGGCCTCGGCCAGGCGCCCGGATTGCACGGCAATGCCGAGGCCGGTGGGCACAGGGCTGTGGGTGTACCAGAGCGTTTCCAATGGCTTGGTCATGGGGTAACGGGCTTCCTGTCCAGGGGAGTGGGGGCCAGCAAGTGGTCCAGGGGTTGGCGGGCGATCCAGTCACGTACCTCGAACCGGTTGGGGATGAAGCGCCAGCGTTTGAGAAATTCGACAAAATCCTGCAGGGCGTCGATGGCCTGGTCATCCAGGCGGGTGCTTAGGCGCAGGTGGGCATCGGCGCCGTACGCGACCGTGACCCAGTATTCGCTGCTGTTGGTTTCCCGGGCCAGGTAGCGGCGCGTTTCGTCCGGGTGCTGATGGGCCCAGCGTTCGGCGCGCAGTACGGACGAGAGCAGGGTGCGCACCACCTGCGGGTGTTGCGCCAACAGGTGGCTGTCCACGGCGAGGGTGCGCGGCGTGCCGTTGTTGCTGCGGATCAACGGGTCGGGGTGGCTGCCGGTGTCTATGACCGTGTGCAGGGCAAAGGCATGGGCCAGTTGCACGGCGCTCGCGCCCTTGAGAAAGATCGCATCGACCTCGCCGCGCAACAGCCCGGCCAACTCCAGGTTGCGGCCTTCGCTTTGCGTGCTGGACACCGGTGTGCCCGCCACATTGCGCACCGGGCGGTCGCTGAAGGTGCCGTCGTAGCGGTAGTTGACCAGCGCTACGTCGCCCACTTGCAGGCCTTCGAGTTTAAGGGCGTTTTCCAGCCCGCGCAGGGCTTGCGCGCGGGTGAAGTCGATTTGCGCCGAGGCCCAGTCGGGTAGGCCGAAGCGGCGGCCCTTGAGGTCCTTGACCGTGTGGATGCCGCTGTCCGGGCGGGTCAGGATCAACTGCGCTTCATCGGCCCAGGACAGGCCGATCACACGGGTTTCGCGGCCTTGCGCGCGGGCCCAGATGGCCGGGATGCTGCCGCCGTGGCGGACCGAGTTGAGCAGGCTGTGGTCGAAGTGCGATTCGCGCACGGCCTGCTGGTCGGCTTCGCGCAGGGATTGTACCTGGGTGCCCAGATTGGCCAGGTCATCCTGCAGCCAGCCTTGCTGCACGGCGATGCCCAGGCCAGTGGGGACTGGACAGCGGGTGTACCAAAGGGTATCGAGGGGTGTGCTCATGTTCCGGCTCCGTCGGGTTCAGGCGCTGGCCTTCAAGGGGGTGGTGGCGGCAGCCTGTTGCACCAGGGGCAGCACTTCCTGGCCGATGCGCAAGGCTTCTTCCAGGTGCGGGTTGCTGGCCAGAATGAACGTGCTGAAACCCGCATCACGGTATTCGGCCAGGCGCTCGGCGATGTTCTGGTGGCTGCCCACCAAGCCCACGGTCGGGCCGGGCTTGGCCTTGGCGAAGCCGGCCCACAGGTTGCGCGCCAGGATCAGTTCGTCGAAGCCTTGCAAGCCCTGGTGATAGGCTGCCTGGCGAGCGCCGCCGACCGAGTCGGAGCCGGTCACGAAGCCCTTGGCCGAGGCGCTGGCCTTGCCTTCCAGGCGCTCGAACTGCTGGCGCAATTCCCGCCAGGCCTGCTCCTCGGTCTCACGGGCGAACAGGTCGACGCGCAGGCCGAAGCGCACGGTGCGCCCTTGTTTGTCGGCCAGTTCCCTGACCCGCTCGATGTGCGGTTTGAGCGTGTCGATCGGCTCGGCCCAGTTGAGGTACACATCGGCGTGGCGCGCCGCCACGTCCAGCGCTGCATCGGAAAACCCGGAGAAGTACACGCCCGGTTTGCGCTCGTGTTGCAGGCCGGGTGGCAGGCTGCCGTTTTCCAGGCGATAGATGTCGCCGTCGTAGGAAAATTTGTCCTGCGCCCACAGGCCCTGGATCACGTCAAGGAACTCACCGGTGCGCTTGTAGCGCAGGTCATGTTCGAGGAAGTCGCCGTTGGCCCGCTGGCTGGCCGGGTTGCCGCCGGTGATGATGTTCCAGTCCAGCCTGCCGCCGCTGAGGTTCTGCAGGATCGCGGCCTGCTGGGCGGCATAGGCGGGCAAGGTCCAGGTGGCCTGGAACGCGATCAGAAAGCGTATGCGGCGGGTTTCGCGGGCCAGCGCTGCGGCAGCGATCCACGGCTCGGGGCCGGTGGGCAGCAAGGCACCCTCGAAACCTGCCAGCTCGGCGGCCTTGGCCACCTGGGCGATGTAGTCGATGTAGGTAAAGCCGTCGCTTTCGCCGTTGGGCAGGCGACCGGGGGCGATGTTGCCGGGGCGGTGCTGCGGGTTGCCACGGTTGTGGCGGTCGGTGGACAACTGCGGGCCATCGGTGCCCAAGGGCAGGCGCCAGAAAAATTCGGTGGTCATGGGGGCTCCTGAAGGGAGGTTGTGCGGATGGGGAGGGTGGTGCAACGGCTGTGCCATGCGTGGCGGCGGGCTTGCGTGGCGGGGGTTTGTGGGTCAGCAGAGGGGTGGGGTGCTGCTGTGGCAGCAACCGGGAAGCAGTGGATGCTGGGAGAGCAGCATGGGGGCTGAGGGGGGCAGGGCTTGAGTTTTGCGGTGCCTGGGAGATCGAGCGCCGCCCGCGCGGCGCATCGCGAGCAACGCTCGCTCCTACGTTTGTTTCGGGCCAATCATTCCTGGGGCAAACGCGCGCGACCGCCTTGGCGCATGGCTCGGTATTGCGTCGAACAAACAAGGCGTTCGCGCGCGCCTGTCACAGGCGTTATTGGCCGAAAACAGACGTAGGAGCGAGCGTTGCTCGCGATGCGCCGCGCGGGCGGCGCTCGATCTCCCAGGCGCCGCACCTCCCAAACCTTACACCTGGCACGACTCGCCCCTCTCGGCCACAACCTCCCCGGCACTGCGTAGGTAGGCCTCATACAACGCCGCATAAGCCCCACCCCGGTCAATCAGCTCGGCATGCGCCCCTTGCTCCACCACCTGCCCATGGCGGACCACGGCGATGCGGTCGGCATCGCGGATGGTCGCCAGGCGGTGGGCGATGATGATCGCCGTGCGCCCTTGGCACAGCCGCCGCAAGGCCTGCTGGATACGCCGCTCGGTGTGCACATCCACCGCCGAGGTGGCCTCGTCGAGCACCAGTACCGCCGGGTCGGCCAGGTAGGCGCGCACCAGGCACACCAGTTGCCGTTGGCCATGGCTCAGGTGCGCGCCCAGGGGCCCGACTTCGGTGTGGTAGCGCTGCGGCAGGCGTTCGAGCACTTCGTCTGCCCCCAGTTCGCGGGCGGCTGCCACCAGGCGTGCATCGTCGGCACCAGGTGCTGCCAGGCGCAGGTTGTCGAGGATGCTGCCGCTGAACAGCACGTTGTCCTGCAGCACCACGCCGACGTTGCGCCGCAGGTCACGCTGGGCCAGTTCGCGCAGGTCGATGCCGTCCAGTTTCACGGCGCCGCGTTGCACTTCGTAGAAACGCGTCAGCAACTGCACCAAGGTACTTTTGCCATGCCCGGACGGGCCGACGATGGCCAACACTTCACCGGCGCGGATGTGCAGGTCGAGGCCATCGATCACCGGGCGCGGGCCGTTCGGGGTGTAGGCGAAGCCCACCTGTTCGAAGTCCACCTGGCCGCGTGCCCTGGCCAGCGGGCGGGGTGATTGCGGGTCGAGTACCTGTGGGCGGGTGTCGAGCAGCAGGAAGATCCGCTGCGCCGACGCACTGCCGGTGGCATAGCGCTCGAACAGGTCCGACAGCTCCTGCAGTGGCCCCAGGAACAGGAACACGTAGAACAGGCTCTCGGCCACCTGGCCGACAGTGACCTTGCCTTCGGCCAGGCCTTGGGCGCCTACCAGCAGCAATACGGCCATGCCTGCCGTGCTCAACAGTGCCGTGAACGGCGCGAACCAGCCGGCACGCAGGCTGCCGCGGATCAGGGCTTGGTTGAAATCTTCCAGCAGGCGCCGGTAGCGCGCCTGGTTTTTTTGCTCTTGGCCACATTGCTGAATCAAGCGCACGCCGCTTACGCTCTCGACCAGGTGCGCGGTGAAGCGGCTGCGCTGTTCGGCAACCTTGGCCCAGTTGCGTTGCGACACCCGTTTGAAGCGCCAGGTGGCCAACGCCAGCAGTGGCACCGTGGCGGCCAGGCTGTAGAAGAAGCTCGGCTCGATGCGCCACAGCATCACCGCCGCCAGGCCGCAGCGCAGCAGGGCGCCGAGCAGCTCTGGCGGGCCTTGCACCAACAACGGTTCGAGCGCATCGACATCACGGTCAACGCGGGAAATGATGCGCCCGGCGCGGGTCTGGTCGAAGTAGCTCACCGACAGCGCCTGCACGTGGGCAAACACCTTCACCCGCAGGTCGTTGAGCACGCGGATCGCCGCCCGCCCGGCAATGAACTGCGACACGCCTGCCAGCAGGAAACGCCCCAGCCAGCTGGCCGCCAGGCCCAGGCCCAGCCACAGCACCAGGCGTTCGTCCAGCAACCAGTGATCGGCGCTGGCCACCAACCCCTTGTCGAGCAGCTCGCGGACGAACCAGGGCCGCAGGAACACGGTGAACACCAGCAGCAGTTCGATGCCGATCACCGCCAGAATCTGCCGGCGAATGGGCCGCAGCAGCGGCAACAGGCGGTGGAACATGCCACGGTCCAGGGCCTGGCGTGCCAGGTGCTGCTCGATCTCGATATCGCTGGGGGCCTTGTTGGGTGCATTACTCATGGTCGATCCCCAGCAGGTCGCGGTAGTGGGCATTGTTCGCGCTCAGCTCGGCATGGGTGCCACTGGCGCTGATGCGGCCGTTTTCCAGCATCAGTACCCGGTCGGCCAACAGCAGGGTCGAAAGGCGGCTTGTGATCAGCAGCAAAGTCGGCCCCTGGCCCGTGTCGCCGCGCAGGCGGCGGATGTTGTGCAGCACCTGGCGCTCACCCAGGGCATCCAGGGCGCTGGTGGCGTCGTCCAGGCACAGGATGTCCGGCGCGCCGAGCAGTGCGCGGGCCAGGCACAGGCGCTGGCGCTGGCCGCCGGAGAGGGTCACGCCACGGTCGCCCAGTGGCGTGTCGAGGCCATGGGGCAAGCGTTCGAGTACATCGTCTGCCGCCGCCAGGCGCAGCCCTTCGCGCAATTCAGCGGTGCTGGCATTGGCTGCCGCCAGGCGCAGGTTGGCCGCCAGGCTGTCAGAGAACAGGAAGCTTTCTTGCGGCAACACCTGGACGCGTCGGCGCAGGTCGGCCAGGTCGAGCGCGCGCACATCCTGCCAGCCCACGGCGTCACTGCCGACCAGCACGGCGCCGCCTTGCACGTCGGCCAGGCGCGGCAGCAGGCTGGCCAGCAGGCTCTTGCCGGTGCCCGTGGCGCCGACCAGTGCCACCACCTCGCCGGGCTGCAGGGTCAGCGAGCAGTCCTGCAAAATGGCGCGCTCGCCCGTAGGGGCGCTGACGCGCACCTGGGCCAGTTTCAGGCCCAATGGCCCAGGGGGCAGGGTCGCCTGGCCGCCAAGGATCGCCGGTTGCTCGTCCAGCAGTTGCCAGATGCGCTCGGCACTGGCGCGGGCATCGGCGAAGGTCTGCATGACCCGGCCGATGCCTTCGATACGGAACACCAGCGTGGTGGCCACCAGCAGCGAAGTGACCAGCTCGCCGATGCCCAGCGCGCCCGCCGCCACGCGATGGGCGCCGTACACCAGGATCCACACATGCCCCAGCGCCACCACCGCCTGTGGCAGCGGGATGCGTGAGCTGGCATAGGCCAGGGCCGCGCGTGCGTGGCCGGTGAACGCGCCAACCTGGTGGGCGAACCGCTCGATGCGCTGGCCCTCCAGGCCGAACGCCTTGATCACGCGCACGCCACCGATGCCTTCTGCCAAGTCCTGGCTGACCTGGTCGTAGGCAGCGCCCACGGCGCGATCGAGCGTAACCAGGCGATCGGTCTGCACGACGAACAGCCACAGCCCGGCCCCGGTCAACAGCAGCGGCACCAGGCCGAGCAGTGGGTCATACCAGCTCAGCAGCCCCACGGCGGCCATCACCACCAACGGCGTTTCGATGATCTGTCGCCAGAAGGTGATCAGCGCATCGCGCACCTTGTCGGCGTCGCGGGTGGTGCGGGTCACCAGTTCACCCATGCCGTGGCGCCAGTGGTAGCCCAGGTGCAGGCGCTGGACCTGCGTGAGGATGCGTTCGCGCAGGCGCGTCAGCAGCGCCTGGCTAAGCACCAGCGACAGCACCGCGGCGGCGTATTGCAGCACACCACGGCCCAGGGCGATGGCCAGCAGCAGCCATAGCCAGTGCCAGGCCACGGCGGCATCCAGGCCGCCCTCGGGCAGGCGCACCACGGCGCGGCCAGCGCTGACATCGTCGACCGCGTGGCCGATCAGCCATTGCTGCCAGACCAGGCCAAGGTTGCCGGCGATGTACAAGGCGGTCACGAGGGCGAAGCGCCAGGGCATTTCACGGTAGATGGCCAGGGCGCGAAGAAGAGGGTGGTTCATGTAGAGGCTCGGTACTGGGGCTGCTACGCAGCCCATCGCAGGCAAGCCAGCTCCCACAGGTACGGTGGCGTGGCTTGGTGTGTGGGCGCTGGCTTGCCTGCGATGGGCCGCGCAGCGGCCCCCAGGGTTAGGTTCAACGGCGCGTTGCGCCCTGGGTTTCCTTGGCATTGAGCACGGCGGTGTACTCCCCTGGGTCGGCGCCATTGAGGTAGTAGTTGCCGACGTTGTGCAGCCGCCAGCGAATGGGGTCGTGGGTGGTGTGCACCCGGGCGTTGCGCCAGAAGCGGTCGAGGTTCCACTTGCTCAACGAGGCACTAGCCCCAAGCAGAGAAAACAGGTCGCTGGAGATCTTCAGTGACGCCGCATCGGAGTGGGCGCGGGCAGTGGCCACCGAGAGAATCAGTTCATCCTGCAGGGCTTTGTCCTCCGGGTCGCGCTCATGCGCGTCGAACACCCGTGCGGCATCGCGCAGTACCGACTCGGCACCGCGCAGCGCCACGGCGTACTCGCCAATCTGGCGAATCACGTGCGGCTCGTCACTGGCGCGGTCCACGCCACTTTCCACCCAGGCCCGGGCATGCTCGCGCAGGTAGTCGACGCCTGCCTGCAGCGCGCCGGCGGCGATGCCGGTGTCGATGGCGGCATGAAGAATCTGCGGGAAGGTCAGCCCTGTGCGCTTCATCGGGCCGGTGCGCCGCGACAGGTAACGCTCGTCGAGCACGATCTCGTCGAAGTTGACCGTGCCGCTCACCGAGTTCTGCTGGCCGAAGGCCTGCCAGTCATCGACCAGGGTCAGCCCAGGGGTGTCGCGGTGCAGCAGCACACCGACGCCGCCGTCTTCGCTGGCGGCCGTCAGCGAGATCCAGTCGGCCAGGTACGAGCCGGTGGAGTAGAACTTGCTGCCATTGAGCACCAGCTTGCCATCGGCGCGGCGCTCGACCCGGGTTTTCAGGGCGAACTTGTTCTTGCCGCCCACCTCGGCCAAGGCATTGCCGAAACGCTTGCCGGCCAGTACGTCGGCGATCAGGCGGTCGCGCACGTCGTCGGCATAGCTGGTGAAGATGCCGCGCAGCATCACGTTGTGGATCTGCAGCAGTTGGCCGACACCGCCGTCGGCGGTGGAGATCAGGCGCACGGTTTCGACGATGGTCTGCACCGAGGCGCCAAGGCCGCCGAATTCGGCCGGTACGGCGATGGCGGTGAGACCGCTGCTGGACAGCAGGTCGGCCTGGCGGCGCGGCAGCTGGCCGTTGTTGCTGGGGTCGGCGGCGAGCACGGCGATTTGCGCGGCGACCTCGCGGGCGGCGGCGATGGCTTCGGCTTCGCTGGTCAGGCGGTGGATAGGGCTGGGTTCGATGGCGCTCATGGGTCGTCTCGCAAGGGTCTTCAAGGGCCAGTGCGCCTGCTTCGCGGGCAAGCCCGCTCCTACAGGTGAGGTGCCGGTTTCAAGGGCAATGACAATCCTGTGGGAGCGGGCTTGCCCGCGAATGGCTGCACCGCGGTCCCATAGCCTTGAGCAAGTTCTTTGCCATGACTCACCAGGCCCCGTGTTGCTTGGCTTCGGGCCGCGCCTGCTGCCCCAGCAACAGCCCGCCTGCTGATCTGGCAGCACCCCGCCCGCAATCCTGCTCCGTGCCCAGCACCCAACGCCTGTAAACGACACTCAAGTCCCTGTAAATCAAGGCCTCCAGCGGTTGGCACGCACGCTGCAATAGCGCTTTCACGACGCCCAAGGAGCCACCCCATGACACGCGCTACTGCCGCAACGCAAACCGACGACCCCACTGCCCTGGACCGCATCTGGTTTACCCGCTGCCCGGTGCCCACCGCTTCGGGCATCGCCTATAAGCTGGGTTGGCTGGACGAAGAATTCGCCCGCGACGGCCTGCCGGTATCGACCCTGCAGGAAACCCGTCAGCTCGGCCATCACCACTACGATCACCAGCTCCCGGGGCTGTTTCGCGAAGGCGGCAACGTGCCGGCCTTGGCCGCCCGTGCAGCAGGCTCACCGAGCCGGCTGATCGGCCTGACCTGGATCGAGGAATGGCAGACCATCCTGGTCCGCCCGGACTCAGGCATCCGCAACGCCGCCGACCTGCGCGGCAAGCGCCTGGCACTGCCGGCCTGGGCTGACAGCCGCCCCGGTAGCATCGCCCGGGCCATGAGCCTGCACGGCTACAAAGGCGCCCTGGCCTCGGCCGGCCTGCACCTGGACGACGTGCAACTGGTGGAAGTGGCGCTGCTCGACCAGGCCAGCGCCGCCACCCCGCAGCTGGGCCTGCAGCGCCTGTGGTCGGGCCTGGATTACCTGGCGCGCGGCGAGGTCGATGCCGTCTACGTCAAGGGCGCGGCCGCTGCCGATGCGGCGCGTCGCCTGGGCCTGGTGGTGGGCGTCGATCTCGACCTGCTAGCCGACCCGCGCCACCGCATCAACAACGGCACGCCAAGGCCGATCACCGTGCACCAGAGCCTGCTCGACAACCACTTCGAGCTGGTTGCGCGCTTCCTGGCCCAGACCCTGCGCGCAGCCGAATGGGCGGCCGGCAACCGCGATGCGCTCAACAGCTTCCTCGAGGACGAGACCCGCGCCGGCAGCCAAGGTGTTGCCGAAGCCTATCGCGGCGCGTTCCACACCACCTTGGCGCCGGACCTGTCCGAGCAACGCCTGGCGTTTCTGGGCACGCAAAAGGACTTTCTCTACCTGCATGGCTTCCTCGAAGCCGACTTCAGCATCGCCGACTGGGTCGACCCACGGCCCCTGCAGGCTGCCCATGAACTGCTGGCCCAGCGCCGCGCCTGACTTTGCATCCGCCTCCGGAGATTGAACATGACCGTACTGATCAACGAACGCCCCGTCACTGCCGAACTGCAAGCTTTCATCGACCAGGTGGTCGCCGAAGCCGAAGCGGCGTTTACCGTATTCCGCGAGACCAACACCATCACCGCCAATGGCACTGTCGGCTTCATCGAGCGTGTGCCCGGTGAAGACCTGCTGGTGTCCGTCAACTACGGCGGCCCGTGGAACCACCGCAAACCGCTGCAGGCGACCGTGACCGACTTCTCCGGCAACGTGATCGTCGGCAAGGGTAAAGGCGGGCTGGGGCGCTACACCAAACTGTTCCAGACCCACGCCGACATCACCACGATCTCGCATGTGCACAGCCCGTACCTCGGCGCCTGGGCCCAGACCCACCGTACCTTGCCGTTCCACTATGTGCCGGTGCAGCGCTATCAGCTGGCGCGGGAGCTACCGGTGTACATCGACCGGCGCCAGGCCGAGGTGGACTTCATCCTCGACAAGATCGCCGAAAACCCGTTCAACCTGGCCATTCTCGAAGCCAATGGCGGCTCCACGGTGTGGGGTAAGCAGGGGCTGCGTGCGACGGCCGAGTTCATCCTGCTGTTGGAAGAAGGCGCGCAGATTCAGCTGCTGGCCGATGCGCTGGGCGGTTCGCGGCCGTACGGGCCAGGGGTGCTGACGCAGCAGTGGAAGATGAGTGGGTTGTACGAGCGCGCTACCGAGCTGGGGCTGGTGCCGGGTATCGATCGGCGCAGCTGATTCGCAGTTCCAAGCCCACCACGCCCTCCTTTGTAGGAGCAGCCTTGTGCTGCGAAGAGGCCGGCCCGCCAGATGCAGTTGCTGCGCCTGGACTGGCCTCTTCGCAGCACAAGGCTGCTCCTACAGGGGGACGAGTGACAGTTTGGTATTTCACTCCAAGCAAGGACCACTCCCATGGCAGTAAAAATCCTCTGGTACCTCACCACCCCCGACGGCCCCTATCCCTGGGAGCCCGAAGGCCGCTGGAAAACCGACTTCGAGCACCTCAAGCAACTGGCCATCGCCGCCGATCGCCTGGGCTTCTACGGCTCGCTGCTCGGCTCCAGCCCCAACGAAAGCCTTGCGGTATCGGCCGCGCTGATCGACGCCACGTCACGCCTGCGCTTTCTGGTCGCGCAACACCCAGGCGAGCTGTCACCTGCGGTGTTGGCCAAGTGGGCACTGACCTTCGACCAGTTTTCCAACGGCCGCTTGCTGTTCAATGTGGTCAACGGCAACGACGCCGGCTTGGCCACGCTGGGCGTGCATTACCCACACGATGAACGTTACGACTTCAGCCTGGAGTACTGGCGCGCGTTCCAGGGCTTTTACGCGGGTGAAACGGCAGGCTACGACGGCCGTTACGTCAAGCTCTCGCCACGCTCACCTGCGGCTGCCAGCCACCCCTTGGGCGGTTGGCACCCACCCAAGCAAAAGCCTGGCATCCCGCTGTGGGGCGCGGGCACATCGGCGCCAGGCGTGGCCCATTCGGTGCAGTTACTCGACGTCTACCTGAGCTTTGCCGATACCCCGCAAAAGCTCGGCGACAAGTTCCGCAGGGTGGCCGCCGAGGCAGCAAAAATCGGCCGCGAGCTGACCTACGGCACACGCCTGCAAGTCATCGTGCGCGAGACCGAAGAAGAAGCCTGGGCGCATGCCGAACGCCTGCTGCAGCGCACCTCGCTGACCACCGCCCGCGCGGCCATCGAGCGTCAATTGCCGGCAGGGCAGACCCTGGACACCTACGTTAGCGACGACCCGCGCATTCAGCGCAACCTCGACAGCATTCGCGCCGGGCGCCTGCCCACTGCCCGCGAGCTGGAGATCTACCCCAACGTCTGGCTGGGCCCCAGCCTGTTCGGCTTCAACATCCTTGGCCCGGCTGCGGGTACCTACCTGGTCGGCAGCGCCGAACAGGTGGCCGAGCGCATCCGCGAGTACGAAGCCCAAGGCACGTCGGCGTTCATCCTGTCGGGCTTCCCGCTGATCGACGAAGCCCACCGGGTGGCCGACCTGCTGTTCCCACTGCTCGACCTGGACCACGGGTTCGAGGTGCCGCGCCTGAGCGCCCGCACTAAGCCGACCGTGGCCCAACCGGCGTAAGGAGAGGGTGATGAGTGAGTTTTCGCGCCGGGTGTTTCTCGGCAACAGCCTGGCCGTCGGGGGCGGCCTGCTGCTCGGTGGCGGGCTGCTCGGCGGCTGCGATGGTGGCGCGCCCGCTGCCACGGCTGGCGGTATCGCATTACCCGCCACGCCGGTGCGCGGTGGGCGGTTGCGCGTGGGCATCATCGACGGAGACCAGGCGGGCAACCTCGATGCGCACAAGCCGGTGGGCGGCGGCATCATCCGCGGCTGGGCGCTGTACGCCAAGTTCTGGGAATGGAACCCGGATGTCAGCACACGGCTGGCCTTGGCCGAGTTCGCCGAGCCGAATGCCGATGCCAGCGCCTGGACCATCCGCCTCAAGCCGGGGCTGGAATTTCACCACGGCAAAAGCATCACCGCCGACGACATGCTGTTCTCGATCCTGCGTTTGACCGACCCGCAGTTGGCCTCGCCGTTTGCCGGGCTGGTCGGCGCCATCGACCGCCAGGCGCTGCGCAAGCTGGATGCGCGTACGATCGAGATCCGCTTCAAGCAGGGGCAAAGCTTCTATCCCTTGGATGAAACGCTGATCAGTTTCGGCGGCATCGTGCCGACCGATTATCATCCGTTGACCAACCCGGTCGGCGCCGGGCCCTACAAGCTCAAAAGCTTCATCCCTGGCCAACGCTCGCTCTACACCCGCTTCGAAAACTACTACAAACCCAACCGTCCTTATGCGGATGAGCTGGAGATCATCGAATTCAAGGACCAGGTCTCGCGTGCGGCGGCCTTGCGCGCAGGGCAGATCGACGTGGCCAGCGGGGTGCAGGCCGAGCACAGTGCCTTGCTCAAGGCTGACCCGCGCCTGCGCCTGTACGCCTCGCCCAGCACCTCGTTTACCGGTTTCAACCTGAACCTGGCCAAGGCGCCATTCCAGGACGTACGTGTGCGCCAGGCGTTCCGCCTGCTCGCCGACCGGCAAGAGCTGGTGGCGCGTGGGCTCAATGGTTTCGGCCGTATCGCCAACGACCTGTATTCGCCACACGACCCGACCTACAACCACACGATCGCCCAGCGCCCGTACGACCTTGATCAGGCCCGTTCACTGCTGCGCCAGGCCGGGCAGGACGACTTGCGTGTCGAGTTGACCACCCCACCAGGCCCAGGGGTGAACGCGGCGTTGGTGTTTGCCCAGCAGGCGCAGAAGGCGGGAGTGCAGGTCAAGGTCAACCAGGTCGACGGCTCGGTGTTCAATGGCCCACAGCGCGAGCAGTGGCAGCTGTCGCCGGGTTCGACGCCGGCCCGCGGTTTCCTCGCCTCGGCGCTGCACAACGATGCGCCGCAAGCCATCTACAACCGCAGCAATTTTCACGACCCACGGTTTACCGAACTGTACGGCCAGGCGCTGGCGCAGCCCGACCTGGAGCGGCGCAAGGCCTTGGTGCATGAAGCCCAGGTAATCCAGCACGAACGTGGCGGGCTGTTGATCTGGGGCTTCTCGGACGTGCTTGATGCAGCGTCCGCCAAGGTCGGCGGGCTCGCCCCCGAACAGACCACCTTCGCCTCCTGGCGCTTCGACGAACTCTGGTTGAACCATGCCTGATCACGCTCACCGTTCCCCACGTACGCCGGCCTGGCTGGCCTGGTTCATTGGCCGTCTGGGCTACGGCCTGCTGACCGCCTGGGTCATCAGCCTGGTGGTGTTCATCGCCACCCAGGCGCTGCCCTCGGACCCGGCGCGGGTCATCCTTGGCCCCGATGCGCCACTGGACAGCATCGTGACCTTGCAGCGCCAGCTGGGCCTCGACCAGCCGATCCTGGTGCAGTACCTGCGTTGGTTGGGGGCGGCATTGTGCGGTGACTTGGGCATCTCGCTGGACTCGCAGGTGCCGGTGGCACAGCTGCTGTTCGGGCGGCTCGGCCACACCCTGGCCTTGCTGGCCGGCGTGCTGGCGCTGGTGGTGCCACTGGCGCTGACCCTGGGCGTGAGCCTGGCGCTGCGCCGTGACCGGCCGCTGGACCGCTGGGGGTTGTCGGCCTTGATCCTGTTGAAGGCCACGCCGAGCTTTCTGTTGGCCATCGGCCTGGTGCTGTTGTTTTCCATGCCCGGCATGGGCTGGCTGCCGGCGGTGTCGATCCTCGACCCGCAATTGCCCTTGTGGCGGCAGTTGCCATCGTTGGTGCTGCCGGTGGTTGCCCTGAGCCTGTCGGCGCTGCCGTACCTGACACGGATGGTCCGCGCCTCGATGATCGAGGCGCTGGAGTCCGACTACGTGGTGGCCGCACGCTTGCGCGGTATACCGGAGCGGCGCATCGTCTGGCGCCATACTTTGCCCAACGCCCTGACCCCGGCCATCCAGGGCGTGGCGCTGACCTTGCGCACGCTGGTCGGCGGCGCGCTGTTGGCCGAAGTGATCTTCAGCTACCCCGGCATCGGCACGGCCCTCAATGCGGCGATCCAAATGCGCGACCTGCCGATGATCCAGGGCGTGGTGCTGGTCATCACCCTGGCTGTGGTGCTGATCAACCTGTTGGCCGACCTGCTGACTGTCCTGCTCACCCCCAAGCTGCGCACCGCGCGCCGGGTCAAGCTGATCCGCCGTAACCGGCGCGGCATTCGCCCGTGGTGGCGACGCGCACGCCGTACACCTGCCCAGGAGGCAACCCATGACTGAGACCCGCTGGCTGGCCGACCCGCAGGTGCGGCGCGGCGCCGTGATTACCGCGCTGGTGATGTTGCTGGCGCTGCTGGGCCCTTGGCTTGCGCCGCATGCGCCGACGGCCATGGTCGGGCCGGTGTATGGGCCGCCGAATGCCGATGCGCCGCTGGGGCATGATTTTCTTGGCCACGACCTGTTGTCTCGCTTGCTCAGCGGGGGCGTGTCGGTGCTGTGGATGTCGGTGGCGGCGGCCACCCTCGCGCTGGTGGTCGGCGGCAGCCTTGGGTTGTTGGCCGGTTTTTCGCGCCGCCGCCTGGACCAGGCGATCAGTTGGGCGGCGGATGTCTCGCTGGCTTTTCCGGACCTGATCCTGGTGCTGCTGATCGTTTCGATGCTCGGCCGTGCGCCGTGGTTGATCGTGTTGACCGTGGCCATCGCGTTTACCCCAGGGGTCGTGCGCCTGGCGCGTGGCAGCGCTGTGGCGGTGGCGGGCCAGGAGTTCGTCGAGGCGGCGCAGATGATGGGCTACTCACGTTGGCGCATCCTGTTCAGCGAAATCCTGCCGAACATCCTGACGCCGCTGCTGGTGCATTTCGGCAACATGCTGACCTGGGCGGTGGGCATGCTCTCGGGCTTGAGCTTCCTGGGTTATGGCGTAGCGCCGCCGGCGGCGGACTGGGGGCTGATGATCAACGAAAACCAGGCCGGCCTGCTGGTGCAGCCCTGGGCAGTATTGGCACCGGCGCTGCTGATTGCCGTGTTCGCCTATGGCACCAACATTCTGGCGGAAGGTATCGGCCGGGTCAGTGCACGTATTGGGGAGAAACAGCCATGACGGCGGCGTTGAAAGTCGACAGCGACGTGTTGCGAGTCAGCGACCTGCGGGTGGAACTGGCGGGGCAGGTCGATGTGCTGGCCGATGTCTCGTTCAGCCTGTCGGCGGGAGAGATCGTGGGGTTGGTGGGCGAGTCCGGTTCGGGCAAGACCACCCTGGCCACGGCCTTGCTGTGCCATGCGCGGCAAGGTGCGCGGATTACCGGCGGGCGCATTGCGGTGGCGGGGCAGGCGGTGCTGGAGCTTGAGGGCGAAGCCTTGCGCCTGGCGCGGGGCGGGTTGGTTGGCTACGTCGCCCAAGACCCGGCCACAGCGCTGAACCCGGCTCTGCGCATAGGCGCCTTGTTGCGTGAAACCGTGTTGGCGCATCAGCCCAAGCTGACTGCAGATGCATTGCAGCAACGCATCAATGAGACCCTGGTGGATGTCGGCCTGCCAGACGACCCAGCCTTTCTGCGGCGTTTTCCTCATCAGTTGTCCGGGGGGCAGCAACAGCGGGTGATGCTGGCACTGGCGTTTGTTCTGCGGCCGAAACTGATCGTGCTCGACGAGCCGACCACGGCGCTCGATGTGACCACCCAGGCGCATGTGCTGGAAACCCTCAAGCGCCTGTGCCGGGGGCACGGTGTGGCGGCGTTGTACGTGACGCACGACCTGGCCGTGGTGCGCGACCTGGTTGACCGGGTGATGGTGATGTATGCCGGGCGGCTGGTGGAAGTGGCGGGGCGCGAAACCTTGTTCAAAGCACCGGCACACCCTTATACCCGTGCCTTGCTCGCGGCCATTCCTGATATTGCCCGACGCCAGCCGCTGCAAGCCATTGGCGGCCATGCGCCGGCGCCGGGGCAGCGGCCTGCGGGCTGCGCGTTTGCCCCTCGTTGTGCCAGGCGACGTGCCGAATGTGCGGTGATCGAGCCTTCGCTGCTGGCGTTCGAGGGCGGTCAGCAAGTCGCTTGCCTGGCGCCCTACCGTGAGCCGCTGCCCCTCGGCGAGCAGGGTGTCGAGGTAGCAGCGGCGCCTAGTGCAGAGGTGTTGCTGGAGGTGCAGGGGCTGGATGTGGCTTACGACCGCCAAGTGCTGTTCGATGTTTCACTGCAGGTAGCGCAAGGCGAATGCCTGGCGCTGGTGGGCGAGTCCGGTTCGGGCAAGACCAGCCTGGCCAGGGCCATCGCGGGGTTAGGCGAGAACGTTCAGGGGCAACTGCGTTACGGCGGCGAGCCGCTGGCGTTCACCGCGCGTCAACGGGATGCGCGGCTGCGTCACCAGATCCAGTACGTGTTCCAGAACCCCTACCGGGCGTTGAACCCTCGGCAGACGATCGCGCAGACCCTCAGCGCGCCCCTGGCGCATTTCTTCGCTGTACGTGGCGATGAGGCGCGTCATCGGGTCGAAGCGGTACTGGCGCGGGTGTCGCTGCCGGCGCGTGTGGCCGATCTGTATCCGCACAGCCTGTCAGGGGGAGAACGGCAGCGCGTGGCGATTGCCCGGGCGTTGATCTGTGAGCCACGGCTGTTGGTTTGCGACGAAATTACCTCGGCGCTGGATGTGTCGGTGCAGGCGTCGATCCTGGCATTGCTGCGGCGTTTGCAGCGTGAAGGGCTGACCGTGTTGTTCGTCACCCATGACTTGGACGTGGTGCGGGCGATAGCCGACCGGGTGTTGGTGTTGCGCCAGGGCAGGGTGGTGGAAGAGGGGTCGGCTGAGCAGGTGCTTGGGCGGCCGGTTGATGGCTATACCCGGACCTTGGTGGAACATTCGCCTCGGTTGCAGGTGGGCGTCTAGGTGCACGGCTTTGGGTGGGGCGGCGC
>NZ_WJRS01000016.1:0-129647 GCF_028895205.1 Pseudomonas sp. ITEM 17296
GCGCCGCAACATTCCAGCCATACAACGAAAAAGCCCCCGGTTGCTTGCGCATCCGGGGGCTTTTCAGTGTTTGGCTCCGCGACCTGGACTCGAACCAGGGACCCAATGATTAACAGTCATTTGCTCTACCGACTGAGCTATCGCGGAATCTGCGCATATCTTACTGATCACCAAAGGGAAGTCAAGCTTCCCCCTGGTAAATCAGAACCGAATCAAGCAGTTACAGCACTTCGACGATAGCCTTGGTGACCACGTGGATGTTGCTTTGATTCAGTGCGGCAACCGCGATGCGGCCAGTGTCCAGCGCGTAGATGCCGAACTCGTTCTTCAGGCGTGCTACTTGCTCCACGGTCAGGCCGGAGTAGGAGAACATGCCCACTTGGCGGCCAACGAAGCTGAAGTCGCGCTGAGCACCGTAGGTGGCCAGCAGCTCGACCATCTGCTTGCGCATGCCGTGGATGCGCTGGCGCATTTCGCCCAGCTCCGCTTCCCACATCTGACGCAGCTCATCGTTGTTGAGCACGGTGGCGACGATGGTCGCGCCATGGGTCGGCGGGTTGGAGTAGGTGGTGCGGATCACGCGCTTGACCTGGGACAGCACGCGGGTGCTTTCGTCCTTGGAACCGGTCACGATCGACAGGGCGCCGACGCGCTCGCCATACAGCGAGAACGACTTGGAGAACGAGCTGGAAACAAAGAAGTCCAGGCCCGACTCGGCGAACAGGCGCACGGCGAAGGCGTCTTCAGCGATGCCGTCACCAAAGCCCTGGTAGGCCATGTCGAGGAATGGCACATGGCCTTTGGCCTTGACCACTTCCAGGACGTTTTTCCAGTCGTCCAGGGTGAGGTCGACGCCGGTCGGGTTGTGGCAGCAGGCGTGCAGGACGACGATCGAGCCGGACGGCAGGCTGTTCAGGTCTTCGAGCATGCCGGCGCGGTTGACGTCGTTGCTCGGTGCGTCGTAATAGCGGTAGTTCTGTACCGGGAAGCCTGCGGTCTCGAACAGGGCGCGGTGGTTTTCCCAGCTTGGGTCGCTGATGGCAACCACGGCATTGGGCGACAGGCGCTTGAGGAAGTCGGCGCCAATCTTCAGCGCACCGGTGCCGCCAACGGCTTGCACGGTGACGACACGGCCAGCGGCCAGCAGCGGCGACTCGGCGCCGAACAGCAGTTTTTGCACGGCCTGGTCGTAAGTCGCGATACCGTCGATCGGCAAGTAGCCGCGCGAGGCATGCTGGGCAGCACGCTGGGTCTCGGCTTCGATCACGGCGCGCAGCAGCGGAATGCGGCCTTCCTCATTGCAGTAGACGCCCACGCCCAGGTTGACCTTGTCGGTACGTGGATCGGCGTTGAATGCTTCGTTGAGGCCCAGAATAGGGTCGCGGGGTGCCAGCTCGACAGCGGAAAACAGGCTCATTGTTACCTTGGCTCTGATTGGAGAGTGATAGGACGTACACGCTCCAGCCGAATGCACTGAAGCGGTGCACAAACGGGGAGTCAGTATAGTGATACCGACCGGTCACTGCGACACTCTGGCGCAGCTTTTCCGGCCATTTACGCAAATATTTTTTGACCATTGGTCTTATTGCCGTGTCCACAGCAATAAGCGTTCACACCTGGGGCTTGAAACCGGCCCCGAGCGAGCGCATTTGGGTATAGACTACTGGCTAAATTTACAGTTGCTGCGACACCGCGAGGTCCCTCATGTCCGAGTTCCAGCTCGTCACCCGTTTCCAGCCGGCCGGCGATCAGCCCGAAGCCATTCGCCAGATGGTCGAAGGCATCGAGGCGGGGCTTTCGCACCAGACGCTGCTCGGCGTGACCGGCTCGGGCAAAACCTTCAGCATCGCCAACGTCATCCAGCAGGTGCAGCGCCCGACCCTGGTGCTGGCGCCGAACAAGACTCTGGCGGCGCAGCTGTATGGCGAGTTCAAGGCGTTCTTCCCGAACAACGCGGTCGAGTATTTCGTTTCCTACTACGACTACTACCAGCCCGAAGCCTATGTGCCCTCGTCCGATACCTTCATCGAGAAAGATGCGTCGATCAACGACCACATCGAGCAGATGCGCCTGTCGGCGACCAAGGCCTTGCTGGAGCGGCGAGACGCGATCATCGTCACCACCGTGTCGTGCATCTATGGCCTGGGCAGCCCCGAGACCTACCTGAAGATGGTCCTGCACGTGGACCGCGGCGACAAACTCGACCAGCGCGCCTTGCTGCGCCGCCTGGCTGACTTGCAGTACACCCGCAACGAGATGGATTTCGCCCGCGCCACCTTCCGCGTGCGCGGCGACGTGATCGACGTGTTCCCGGCCGAATCCGACCTTGAAGCCATCCGCATCGAGCTGTTCGATGACGAAGTAGAGAACATCGCTGCCTTCGACCCGCTCACGGGCGAGGTCTTCCGCAAGCTGCCGCGCTTCACGTTCTACCCCAAGAGCCACTACGTGACCCCGCGCGAGACGCTGCTCGACGCCGTCGAAGGCATCAAGGAAGAGCTCAAGGACCGGCTCGAATACCTGCATAAGGGCAACAAACTGGTGGAGGCGCAGCGGCTGGAGCAGCGCACCCGTTTCGACCTGGAGATGATCCTGGAGCTGGGTTACTGCAACGGTATCGAAAACTACTCGCGCTATCTGTCCGGGCGCCCCTCCGGCGCGCCGCCACCCACCCTTTACGACTACCTGCCCGCGGATGCGCTGCTGGTGATCGACGAGTCGCACGTCAGCGTCCCCCAGGTTGGCGCCATGTACAAGGGCGACCGCTCGCGCAAGGAAACCTTGGTGGAATACGGCTTCCGCCTGCCTTCGGCGCTGGATAACCGGCCCATGCGCTTCGATGAATGGGAGTCGGTCAGCCCGCAGACCATTTTCGTTTCGGCAACCCCCGGTCCCTACGAGGCCGAACATGCCGGCCGCGTGGTCGAGCAGGTGGTGCGGCCTACCGGCCTGGTCGACCCGCAAGTGGAGATACGCCCGGCGTTGACCCAGGTCGACGACCTGCTGTCGGAGATCCGCAAGCGTGTCGATGCGGGTGAGCGGGTGCTGGCGACCACGCTGACCAAGCGCATGGCCGAGGACCTCAGTGATTACCTGGCCGACCACGACGTGCGGGTGCGTTACCTGCACTCGGACATCGACACGGTCGAACGGGTGGAAATCATCCGCGACCTGCGCTTGGGCACCTTCGATGTGCTGGTCGGCATCAACCTGCTGCGTGAGGGGTTGGACATGCCGGAGGTGTCGCTGGTGGCTATTCTCGATGCCGACAAGGAAGGCTTCCTGCGTTCCGAGCGGTCACTGATCCAGACCATTGGCCGGGCCGCGCGTAACCTCAATGGTCGCGCCATCCTGTACGCCGACCAGATGACCGGCTCCATGCAGCGGGCCATCGACGAGACCGAGCGGCGCCGGGAGAAGCAGATTGCCTTCAACCTGGCCAACGGTATCGTGCCCAAGGGCGTGGTCAAGGACATCACCGACATCATGGAAGGCGCTACCGTACCTGGCTCGCGCAGCAAGAAGCGCAAGGGTATGGCCAAGGCCGCGGAGGAGAGCGCCCGCTACGAAGCCGAGCTGCGCACGCCGGGCGAGATCACCAAGCGTATCAAGCAGCTGGAAGAGAAGATGATGCAGTTCGCCCGGGACCTGGAGTTCGAAGCCGCAGCGCAAATGCGCGACGAGATCACCCAGTTGCGGGAGCGGCTGATCACCAGCTGATCCTTTGCTCCCGGTTAGGCCTCTTCGCGGGGCAAGCCCGCTCCCACAGGTACCTCACTGCCCTTGTGAAAAGTGAGGTATCTGTGCGGGCTTGTCTCAGGATGAACGCAGCTCTCAAAGTCAGTGGGCATTTGTGGGAGCGGGCTTGCCCCGCGAAGAGGCCGGCACAGGCAACAAACAAATCAGCTCAATGAGCCTCCCCAGCCTTCAACCCCTCCGACAGCTTGCGCGTCAACAGCACCGCCACCATGCTCCCACAGGTACCTCACTGCCCTTGTGAAAAGTGAGGTATCTGTGGGAGCGGGCTTGCCCCGCGAAGAGGCCGGCACAGGCAACAAACAAATCAGCTCAATGAGCCTCCCCAGCCTTCAACCCCTCCGGCAGCTTGCGCGTCAACAGCACCGCCACCATGCTCACCGCCAAGCCGATGCCGACAAAGTGGAAGGCATCGTTGTACGCCATGATCTGCGCCTGCTGATGGGTGATCTCACTCAGCTTGCCAAGCGCCGCTGTCTCACTGCCCAGTCGCTCCGCCAGTTGCGCCAAGCGCTCTGCCACCTGTGGGTTGCTGGGCACCACCGATTCGCGCAGGTAGTCGAAGTACACCTTGGTCCGCGCATCCAGCAAGGTGGCCAGCAAGGCAATGCCAATCGCCCCGCCCAGGTTGCGCAGAATGTTGAACAGGCTCGATGCCGACCCGGCATCTTGTTGCTGGATATAGGCCGTGGCAATCAACGAAATGGTCACCATGATCATCGGTTGCCCCAGTGCCCGAATGATCTGGATGTGGTTGAACTGCGGCCCCGCAAAGTCCGGGTTAAGCACCCCCGAGCCAAAGCTGGCGGCCCCGAACAGGCAGAAGCCTAAAGCGCACAGTATTTTCGGCGAGACCACTTTCATCAGCTGGGGCACCAGCGGAATCAGAAACAGCTGCGGTACCCCCATCCACATGATCACCTCGCCGATCTGCAGGGCGTTGTAGCCCTGGATCTGCGCCAGGTACAGCGGCAACAAATAGATTGAGCCATACAGCCCGACCCCCATGCCCAGGCTGGCAATGCTCGACAGCCCAAAGTTGCGGTTGCCGAGGATGCGCAGGTTGATCAAAGGGTGCGGCTTGGAAAACTGCAGGATGACAAAGGTAATCAGGCTGATCAGGGCGACGGTGCCCAGGCTGACGATCAGGTTCGATTCCAGCCAATCCTTGCGATGGCCTTCCTCGAGAAAGACCTGCAGGCAGCCCAGCCCCAGGCCGAGCGTGACGATGCCGGCATAGTCGGTGCTCTTCAGCAGCTCCCAATGCGCCTCTTTTTTCTCCAGCCCGTACAGCAGCCCAGCGATCATCACCAAGCCTGGCGGGATGTTGATGTAGAAAATGTACTCCCAGCCCCAGTTCTCGGTCAGCCACCCACCCAGGGTCGGGCCGATCGAGGGCGCGAAGGTGGCCGTCATGGCGAACATGGCCATGCCCTTGGCGCGGTGGTGCTCGGGTAGCTTGATCAGGGTCAGGGTGAAGGCCAGGGGGATCAGCGCGCCACCGGTAAAGCCCTGCAGGGCACGGAACATGATCATGCTCTCCAGGTTCCAGGCCATGGAGCAGAGCAGGGACGACAGCAAAAAGCCGGCCGAAACCCACACCGCCAGGCGCCGGGCGGACAGCAACTGCACCAGCCAGGCGGTCAGCGGGATCATGATGATTTCCGCCACCAAGTAGGAGGTGGAGATCCACGAGCCCTCTTCCAGGGTCGCGGAAAGCGCGCCCTGGATGTCCTTCAGCGACGAGTTGGTGATCTGGATGTCGAGCACGGCCATGAAGGCGCCGAGCATCACGCTCATCACCGCAATCCAGTCGCGCCGGGTGGGCTCGGCAGTGGGCCGGAGCAACTGATCACCGGCCATTGCGGCCTTCATCCTTGGTGCGGATATCGACAGTGGCGGTGACCGACATGCCGGGGCGGATGCGGCCATGCAGCGGGTTGTCGGCGCTGAAGGTCAGCTTCACCGGGATGCGCTGCACCACCTTGGTGAAGTTACCGGTGGCGTTGTCCGGTGGCAGCAGGCTGAACTGGGCGCCGGAAGCTGCGAACAGGCTGTTGACCCGGGCTTCGATGGGGGTGTCTGGGTAGCTGTCGAACAGCAATTCGGCGCGCTGCCCTGGTTGCATGTGGCCAATCTGGGTTTCCTTGAAGTTGGCCTGCACCCAGATGTCTTCGTCGGGCACGATTGACAGCAGATAGGCGCCAGCCTGTACCACCTGACCGTTGCGTGCGTTGCGTTGGCCGATGGTGCCGCTGATCGGGGCGCGGATCTCGCAGCGGGTCAGGTTCAATTCGGCCTGGGCAAGGTCGGCACGGGCATTGGCGATCTGCGCATCAAGGCGTTTGAGCTCGGCAGTCAGGGCATTGACCTGCTGGCGCTGGCTTTGCAGGTCGGCGCGGGCCTTGTCGACTTGGGAGCTGGCGACGTGGCTTTCTGCCGAAAGGGTAGTCACCCGCTCCTCGGACACGAAGCCAGGCTTACGCAGGGCTTCTGCGCGGTTGAGGTCCAGGCGTGAGCGGTTGAGCGTGGCCTGGTTGGCGGCGACCTGGGCCTGGCCCGCAGCGATCAAGCTGCCTTGTTGCGTCAGGCGGCTTTCAGCTTGCACGTGTTCCGCTTCACGGGTTGCCAGGGCGGCTCGGGCGCGCTCGACGGCGAGTTGGAAATCGGCGGCTTCCAGGCGTACCAGCAGTTCGCCTTTGACCACGTGCTGGTTGTCCTGCACCCGTACATCTTCGATACGGGCGCCAAGTTGGCTGGAAATACGGGTGATTTCGCCCTGAACGTAAGCGTTGTCGGTGCTTTCGTAAAAGCGCCCCTTGAAGTACCAGTGGGCCAGAAAGGCGAGGGCGATGGCCGCAACCGCGACAAAGAAGATCAGCAGGCGGCGTTTGAGTTGAGCAGGCATGAGGACTATGGTTCCAGAAATGTAAACAAATTTAACAGCGACGGACGGCAATTCGACAAGTGTCGTTCGCGCCATTGCTGGAGCCGGGTGCCTGCTCCCTGCTAACATCCCGCCTTTGTTTCATCTTTCGTTCGAGACCTTCCATGACCACCGTACGCACGCGTATCGCGCCATCGCCCACGGGCGACCCCCATGTCGGCACCGCCTACATCGCTCTGTTCAACTACTGCTTTGCCAAGCAGCACGGCGGTGAGTTCATCCTGCGCATCGAAGATACCGACCAGCTGCGCTCCACCCGCGAGTCGGAACAGCAAATCTTCGATGCCTTGCGCTGGCTTGGCATCGAGTGGAACGAAGGCCCGGACGTCGGTGGCCCGCACGGCCCTTACCGGCAGAGCGAGCGTGGCGAGATCTACGCCAAATACGCCAAGCAACTGGTCGATGCCGGCCATGCGTTCTACTGCTTCTGCACCGCTGAAGAGCTGGAGCAGATGCGCGCCGAGCAAATGGCCCGTGGCGAGACCCCGCGTTACGACGGCCGTGCCCTGTTGCTGAGCGCTGAAGAAGTGCAACGCCGCCTGGACGCCGGCGAGCCCCACGTGATCCGCATGAAGGTACCGAGCGAAGGCATCTGCGTGGTGCCGGACATGCTGCGCGGCGACGTCGAAATCCCATGGGACCGCATGGACATGCAGGTGCTGATGAAGAACGACGGCCTGCCGACCTACTTCCTGGCCAACGTGGTCGACGACCACCTGATGGGCATCACTCACGTCCTGCGGGGTGAAGAGTGGCTGCCGTCGGCGCCCAAGCTGATCAAGCTTTACGAGTATTTCGGCTGGGAGCAGCCCAAGCTGTGCTACATGCCGCTGCTGCGTAACCCGGACAAGTCCAAGCTGTCCAAGCGCAAGAACCCGACCTCGGTCACATTCTACGAGCGCATGGGCTTCATGCCCGAGGCGATGCTCAACTACCTCGGCCGCATGGGCTGGTCGATGCCGGACGAGCGCGAGAAGTTCTCCCTGGCCGAAATGGTCGAGCACTTCGACCTGTCGCGCATCTCCCTGGGCGGGCCGATTTTCGACATCGAAAAACTGTCCTGGCTCAACGGCCAGTGGCTGCGCGAGCTGCCGGTCGAACAGTTCGCCGCGCGCTTGCAGAAATGGGCGTTCAACAGCGACTACATGATGAAGATCGCCCCGCATGTTCAAGGCCGGGTCGAGACCTTCAGCCAGGTTGCACCGCTGGGTGGCTTCTTCTTCGAGGGCGCGCTGAAGCTCGATGCCAAGCTGTTCGAGAGCAAGAAGCTGTCGGCTGATCAGGTGCGCCAGGTCATCCAGTTGATCCTGTGGAAGCTCGAAAGCCTGCGCCAGTGGGAAAAAGACCGCATCACCGGTTGCATCCAGGCCGTGGTCGAATCGCTGGAGCTGAAGCTGCGTGACGCCATGCCGCTGATGTTCGCCGCCATTACTGGCCAGGCCAGCTCGGTGTCGGTGCTCGATGCCATGGAAATCCTCGGCCCGGACCTGACCCGTTACCGCTTGCGCCAGGCTCTGGACTTGCTGGGTGGTGTGTCGAAAAAAGAAAACAAAGAGTGGGAAAAACTGCTGGCGAACATCGCCTGACACAGCAGCCCGTAGTGATGTAGGCGCAGCCTTGTGCTGCGAAGACGTCGGTACAGACGCCAGCAATGTAGCTAGTGTGTACCGGCCTCTTCGCAGCACAAGGCTGCTCCTGCAAGGGGCAGGGCGGTAAGTGATTGTTATCTGTGAAAAAACTTTTGAATATTTTCAAAAATTCGTTTGACAGCCGTGCAATCCGATCTTAATATGCGCCCCGTCCACAGCGATGAGCTAAACGAAACGCCAGGCACCCAGCCAGCGATTCTGCTCAGAGCGACATAGTGGGGCTATAGCTCAGCTGGGAGAGCGCCTGCATGGCATGCAGGAGGTCAGCGGTTCGATCCCGCTTAGCTCCACCAAATTCCGCTTAGCAGCCACGGCTGATAAGCAAGACCGGGTCCAGCAGCCGGGTCTTGAAGGTGAGAAGGTTCGTCCCCTTCGTCTAGTGGCCTAGGACACCGCCCTTTCACGGCGGTAACAGGGGTTCGAGTCCCCTAGGGGACGCCAGTTTTACACAAGCGATGTTTCACGATGTCGCTGGGCCGCGAGGCTAAAAATCTGGGGCTATAGCTCAGCTGGGAGAGCGCCTGCATGGCATGCAGGAGGTCAGCGGTTCGATCCCGCTTAGCTCCACCAATTTGCCGCGGTACGTGAAAACGGACCGGCACGAAGGTTACGTCCCCTTCGTCTAGTGGCCTAGGACACCGCCCTTTCACGGCGGTAACAGGGGTTCGAGTCCCCTAGGGGACGCCACTTTTACCCGCGTTTTGCGGGGCTTAAAGAGGCTCATTCGTCTATTGGATGAGCCTTTTGTTTTCGGGGCTATAGCTCAGCTGGGAGAGCGCCTGCATGGCATGCAGGAGGTCAGCGGTTCGATCCCGCTTAGCTCCACCAATTTTGCCGCGGTTTGTGAAAACGAACCGGCACGAAGGTTACGTCCCCTTCGTCTAGTGGCCTAGGACACCGCCCTTTCACGGCGGTAACAGGGGTTCGAGTCCCCTAGGGGACGCCATGTTTACCCGCGTTTTGCGGGACTTTAAAGGCTCATTCGCTTATTGAATGGGCCTTTTGTTTTTCTCCCTTTCCCATTTTTTCGGGCACCGACAGGTGATCGCTAATTTCGCTTGCCAAAAAATATGATGCTTATAATATTACAAGCATCATATTCGAGGTGGCCATGAACGACAAAAAGAGCAAAACCCGCGAGCGGATTCTCGAAGCTGCGCGCAGCGCCTTGATCCAGCACGGGCCGGCTGAACCAAGCGTCAGCCAGGTCATGGGGGCTGCAGGCCTGACGGTAGGGGGGTTCTATGCCCATTTCGAGAGCAAGGACGAACTCATGCTGGAGGCTTTTCGCCAGTTATTGGGCGAACGGCGGGACTTGCTGGCGCACGTCGACCCCAGCCTGGATGGCGAGGCGCGCCGGGCGTTGGTGACGGCGTTCTACCTTTCGCGCAAGCACCGCGACGCGCAAGTGCATGCCTGCCCGCTGCCCAACGCCCTGGGCGAAATGCAGCGCCTGCCAGAGGTGTTCCGCGAGGTGCTGGCCGAGCACATCGAGCTGATGACCGCGAAAATGGTCGACCGCCCCGAAGATATCGACAAAGCACTGGCCGACCTGGCGCTGATGGTCGGTGGCCTGGCCCTGGCGCGCGCCTTGGGCACTGGCGAGCTTTCTGACCGTGTATTGCGTGCCGCCAAGTCGGCGGTGATCTGAATAACCACAATGCTGGAGCAAGGCGATGACTACCCTGAGCTGGATTCGTGGCGTCAATGGCACCCTCGGCCACCTGGCCCCTGAGCATGTGGCCGGCAAGATGCGCCGCGCATTCATGACCCCACGTACATTGCCCCCAAAAGCGTGGGAGTTGCCGTTGCTGGCCAAGGCCGAACGCATCACCCTGCGCTTCGGGCTGTCGGCGTTGCGTTGGGGCAAGGGGCCGACAGTATTGCTGATGCACGGTTGGGAAGGGCGCCCCACCCAGTTTGCCGCGTTGATCGAGGCCCTGGTCCAGGCCGGGCATACAGTGGTGTCGTTGGAGGGGCCGGCACATGGTCGCTCTCCAGGCCATCAAGCTCACGTGGTGTTGTTCGCTCGCGCACTGCTGGAAGCGGCTGCCGAGCTGCCGCCGTTGCGCGCGGTGATAGGCCACTCCATGGGTGGGGCCAGTGTGTTGCTGGCGTTGCAGATGGGGCTGCGCGCGGAGGCGGCAGTGAGCATCGCTGCACCCGCCCGGTTGCTCGGCGTGTTGCGCGGCTTCGCGCATCGCCTGGGGTTGCCGGCGCGCGCACGGGCCGCATTCATACGCCAGGTGGAGCGGGATGTGGGGATGCAGATCACGCGCCTGGATGTCAGTGGTTACCAGCTGGAACTGCCAGGCTTGGTTGTGCATGCGGCTGACGATGGCCTGGTGGCTGCCGATGAGGCCCATATCATTCACAAGGCCTGGTTCGACAGCCGCTTGCTGCTGCTGGAGGAGGGCGGGCACCAGCGGGTGCTGGCCGACCCGCGCCTGGGCGAGGCGGTGCTCGAATTGCTTGCACGGGCCAGCGCGCCGGCCCGGCAAACGGCCTGAGCATCCGTTACACTGGCTTTCAGTTGTGTTTTTGTTATTAGGAGCGTGCATGAGCTGGGACTTGGCAACACCCTTCATCATCGACCTGCGTGTCGGTAGCGAGGACATCGACGGCCTCGGCCACGCCAACAATGCCACCTATGTCACGTGGCTCGAACGCTGCGCCTGGCGCCACTCTCAGCGCCTTGGCCTGGACCTCGCCGAGTACCGCCGCCTGGACAGGGCCATGGCGGTGGTGCGCCACGAAATCGACTACCTGGCGGCCGGCTACGAAGACGACGAACTGCAACTGGCGACCTGGATCATCGACTGGGATCAACGCCTGCGCATGACCCGCCGCTTCCAGCTCAAGCGCCCGCGTGATGGCGTGACCCTGTTGCGGGCGCAGACCACCTTCGCCTGTATCGAATTGTCCAGCGGCAAGCCCAAGCGCATGCCTGCAGCGTTCATCGAGGGGTACGGCCAAGCGCTGATCGGTGCCTGAAGGGCTGTGGTTTTTTGTTAGACTGCCGCCTTTTCCCGCCGAGACCCACACATGCAAATTGCCCTGGCCCCCATGGAGGGGCTGGTCGACAACATCCTGCGCGACGTCCTGACCCGAGTGGGTGGCATCGATTGGTGCGTCACCGAGTTCATCCGCGTGTGCGACCGCCTGCTGCCGCCATCCTCGTTCGACAAGCTGGCGCCTGAATTGCGCCAAGGCGCGCGGACCGCGGCCGGGGTGCCGATGCGTGTGCAACTGCTGGGCTCCGACCCGGTCTGCCTGGCCGAGAACGCAGCGCTGGCCTGTGAGCTGGGCGCACCGGTAATCGACCTGAACTTCGGTTGCCCAGCCAAGACCGTGAACAAGTCGCGCGGCGGCGCGGTGCTGCTCAAGGAGCCAGAACTGCTGCACGCCATCGTCCGCGAAGTGCGCCGTGCGGTGCCGGCGCATATCCCGGTGACGGCGAAGATGCGCCTGGGCTTCGACAGCCCCGATGGCGCGCTGGACTGCGCCACGGCCCTGGCCGAAGGCGGTTCGGCGCATCTGGTGGTGCATGCCCGCACCAAGGTCGAGGGCTACAAGCCGCCCGCTCACTGGGAGTGGGTGGCGCGGGTGCAGGATGTGGTCAAGGTGCCGGTGTTCGCCAATGGCGAAATCTGGACCGTGGACGACTGGCGCCGCTGCCGTGAGGTCAGTGGTGCCGAACACATCATGTTGGGGCGTGGGCTGGTGTCGCGGCCCGACCTGGGCGTACAAATTGCCGCTGCCCGCGAGGGGCGCGACTACCAGCCGATGAGCTGGGACGACCTGCTGCCGCTGCTGCGCGAGTTCTGGCGCCAGGCCCAGGCCAAGCTGTCGCCGCGCTATGCGCCGGGGCGGATGAAGCAATGGCTGGCGATGCTGACCCGCAGCTACCCGGAGGCGGTCGTGCTGTTTGCCGAATTGCGTCGCGAAGATGATTGCGCGCGGATCAGCCGGTTGTTGGGGGTTGAGGTGCAGGCATTCGAGGCGTGTGTTGCCTGATCACGGGGAATTACCCGATTCACGGTAGGAGCAGCCTTGTGCTGCGAAGAGGCCAGCGACCCCAGTGACTTCTCGCTGCGAGCACTGGCCCCTTCGCAGCTCAAGGCTGCTCCTACACCGGTTGTGTTGGAACGCAAACCCGCTCAAAAAATTTTCGTGGTCCCTCTTGAAAGCCATTTCACCGACCTTATCTTTTGAGTACGCGATGCCGAACTCGGGTCGCGCAGTGACTTACTTGCTGAATCTCAGGAGTTTATGACCATGACTACCGCTTTCTCTCTCGCTCCACTGTTCCGCCATTCCGTTGGTTTCGACCGTTTCAACGACCTGTTCGAATCCGCGGCACGTAACGAGGCCGGTAGCAGCTACCCGCCCTACAACGTGGAAAAACATGGCGAAGACCACTACCGCATCGTGGTTGCCGCAGCCGGTTTCCAGGAGCAGGACCTCGACCTGCAAGTCGAAAAAGGTGTCCTGACCGTCTCCGGTGGCAAGCGCGAAAACGGCGCCGCTGAAGTGACCTACCTGCATCAGGGCATCGCCCAGCGCGCCTTCAAGCTGTCGTTCCGCCTGGCCGACCACATTGAGGTCAAGGCTGCGGGCCTGGCCAATGGCTTGCTCAGCATCGATCTGCTGCGCATCGTGCCTGAAGAAGCCAAGGCCAAACGCATCCCGATCAATGGCGACAAGCCAGCGCTGAACTGAGTGTAAGGCTGTGACAAAAAGGGCACCTTCGGGTGCCCTTTTTTGCGTGCGGTGTCAGTCAGTAATCCGCAGGCGCTTCCAGCAGCATCTGCCGGAATTCCTGCAACGGCAGCGGCCGGCTGTGCAGGTACCCTTGATACAAATGGCAGCCCAGTTTCTCCAGAAACTCCAGTTGCTCGGTCAGCTCCACCCCTTCGGCAATTACCGCCAGGTCCAGGCTGTGGGCCATGGCGACGATGGCGCGGACGATCTCGGCGTCGTTAGGGTCTATCGGTGCGTCGCGCACGAACGTCTGGTCGATCTTCAGTGCATCCACCGGCAAGCGCTTGAGGTAGGTCAGTGACGAATAGCCCGTGCCGAAGTCGTCCATGGCAAAACTTACCCCGTAACGCTTCAGCTCGCGCATCTTGCTGATGGTGTCTTCCAGGTTCTGGATGACGATGCCTTCGGTGATTTCAAGCTTCAGCATCCGCCGTGGCAAGCGGTAGTCGTCCAGGCTGCGCAGCACCCGCCCGACGAAATCGTTTTGGCGGAACTGCCGCGGGCTGATGTTTACGCACAGGCTGAAATCATCGGCGTCGATCAACCCGTCCATGAGCATGCGCGCGCAGGCGTCGCAGGCTTCGTCGAGGATCCAGCTGCCTACTTCCAGAATCAGGCCGCTTTCTTCCAATACTTGAATGAACTGTGCCGGTGGCTGCTGGCCGAGCTGCGGGTGGTGCCAGCGCAGCAGCACTTCGGCACCGACGATACGGTTGTCGCGGGCATCCACCTGGGGCTGGAAGTGCAAGGCCAGCTCACCCCGTGCGAGCGCCAGGCGCAGGTCGTTTTCCATGCGCAGGCGCTCGCTGGCAGCCTTTTGCATGGTGGTGTGGAACAACTGGGTGGTATTGCGCCCGGAATCTTTGGCCCGGTACAGGGCGATATCGGCACGCTTGAGCAGGTCGGCGGGGGTGGTGCCGTGGTCGGGGATCAACGCCACGCCGATGCTGGGGGTTACCTGCAGGCGCTGGCCATCCAGCGACATCGGTTCGGCCAGCAGTTCGCGCAGGGTATCGGCCAGCTCGCGCACTTTGCTTTCGACCTGTTCGCGGCTGCCTTCCAGGCCACTGAGCAGCACCACGAATTCATCGCCCCCCAGCCGCGCCACGGTGTCTTCCAGGCGTACGCTGGCCTCCAGGCGCGCGGTGATGATCTTCAGTACCGTATCCCCTACCGGGTGGCCCAAGGAATCGTTGATGTGCTTGAAGTGGTCGAGGTCAAGGAAAAGCAGCGCGCCACGCAGGTTGTGGCGCTTGAGCAGCGCGATCTGCTGGCTCAGGCGGTCCATTAGCAGGGCGCGGTTGGGCAGGTTGGTCAGCGGGTCGTGGTACGCCAGGTGGCGGATCTGCGCCTGGGCATTTTTCAGTTGGCTGACATCGCGGGCGGTCAGCAGCAGGCAGTCGGTCTCGTTGAGGGTGATCGGTTCCACCGACACTTCGACGGTGAGGATATCGCCGCGCTTATTGCGCCCGAGCATCTCCCGATGGTGCACCCGGCCACGCTCTTTGAGCTCGGCGAGCAGCGCGCTGCGCTGCTTGTCATCGGCCCAGATGCCCAGTTCATACACGCTGCGCCCGACCACTTCGGCCGCGCTGTAGTCGGTGAGCCGGCAGAAACCGTCGTTGATTTCCAGGTAGCGGCCGCTGTATCGCTCGGTGATGGTGATGGCATCAGGGCTTGAGTGGAAGGCCTTGGCGAACTTCTCTTCGCTGGATTTCAGCGCCGCCTCGGCCCGTTGCTGCTGGGTAATGTCGCGCAGGGTGGTGACGCTGCAGGGTTGGTCATCGACGCTGATCAGGCAGCTGGATATCACGCAGGTCAAGGGCGCGCCGTTGCGGTGGTTGACCACCACCGCCACGTTGCTCAAGGCCTGTTCGCGGATCACCCGCTCGATGCGCTGCGCACGTTCGATGGACTCAGCCCACAGGCCGATTTCCTCGGCGGTGCGGCCGATCACTTGGTCGGCGCTCCAGCCGAACGTCTGGGTAAAGGCTGGGTTGATCTCGATGAACTGGCCGGTGTCCTGGCGGGTCACGCAGATGGGGTCAGGGCTGACCTGGAACAGGCTGGCGAATTTTTCTTCCGAGGCGCTGAGGCGTTGCTCGCGCTCGACCTGGTCGGTGATGTCCAGCAGGGTGCCGGCCATGCGCAAGGGGTTGCCCTGGTCGTCCCGGTACAGCCGTGCGCGGCTTTCGATATAGCGTGACGCGCCGTTCTCCAGCTGCACGCGGTAAGTGATCTGGTAATTGCCCGCAGGCCCTTCGCGCAGGCTGCGGTAGGCCTGGCGCATGACATTGCGCTCTTCCTCCGGTACGCCCTCGAAAAAGGCATCGAACGATTCGTGGAAGGGGATCGGGTCCAGCCCGTGCAGCTGCGCGGCACGGGCCGAGCCGTAGAGCATGCCGCTGGGGATGTGCCAGTCCCAGGTGCCCAGCTGGGCTGAGTCCAGGGCCAGGTCGAGGCGTTCCTGGCTGTCCTTGAGGGCCTGTTCGGCACGCTTGCGCTCAGTAGTGTCGACGAAGGTGCTGAGCAAAAACGTCACCCCCTCCAGTTCGATGGCCTGGGTGCAGAGGATGCCGTCGTGCACCTTGTCGTTGCTGGCCCGGAACTGCACTTCCATGATCAGTGGGCCACCGCTGGCGCGGGTAGCGTCCAGCAGTTGCGGGCGCTGCTCGGGGTGCACCCACAGGCCCAGCTCCAGGCTGGTCTTGCCGATCACTTGGTTGCCTGGCCAGCCGAACATGTCTTCGAAATGCTGGTTGACCTCGAAGATCATGCCGTCGTGGCGGCGGGTCAGGAGGATGGCATTGGGGCTCAGGTGGAACAGCGTGGCAAAGCGTTTTTCCGAGTTGATCAGCGCCGTTTCGCGCTCGCGCTGGCGGGTTATCTCACGGATGACCCCGATCATCTGCGGTCGGCCGTGGCGGTCGTGGGTCAGGCTGCCGTTGATCTCCAGCCAGTGCAGGCTGCCATCCGGCCAGCGGATGCGGTGGCGCATGGCTTGCTCCACGGGTTCGCCGTTGACCACTGCCTGGAACAGCTGGCGGGTGCGTGCGCGGTCTTCTTCGGGCAGCAGGTCGAGGTAGTCGATGTCGTTGGGCAGCGGGCGTAGCGGGTCGAAACCGAACAGCGCCTGGGTACCGCGTGACCAGCTGACCCGGCCGGTTTCGATGTCCCACAGCCAGGCCCCCAGGCGGGCGCCGTTGAGCGCGGCGAGCAGTTGCGGGGCGTTTTGCCAGGCCTGTTCGGATTCCTGTGGGTCGGCCGCAGGAATGCGCGGCAGGCGCGGAAAGCGGTTTGCTGATTTGGGCATTGGTACCAGACCTTTGGCGTTTGACGCGTCCTTGAGTTGGAAATGCCGTACTGACGACCGGTCAGGCGGACCCTGCATGGCTGTCGAGCAGGGCCATGAAGGCCCTCGCCGCATTCGATAGCGTTCGCTCCGTGTGCAGAATGTAGCCTAGCTGGCGCGACAGCTGTATGCCGGGTAAAGCGATGGGTGCAACCTGATCATCGAGCATGGTGCGCGGCAGCACGCTCCAGGCCAGGCCGATGGAAACCATCATCTTGATGGTTTCCAGGTAGTTGGTGCTCATGGCGATGTTCGGCGTCAGGCCCTGGCTTTCGAACAGGCGCTGGACGATGTGGTGGGTAAAGGTGTTGCCACCCGGAAAGACCGCCGGGTGGCGCGCGACATCGGCCAGGCTGACCGCGTGGTTGTTGGCCAGCGGGTGTTCCGGGGCCGCCACGAAGTCCAGCGCGTCGTCCCACACCGGGATCGCCTTGATCAGGTGGTGGGGCTCTGGTGCCAGGGTGATAACGGCAATTTCAGCGCGGCCATGGAGTATCTCGTCGTAGGCAGCTTCTGAGTCCATGAACTGAATATCCAACGCCACCGAAGGGTACTGCCGGGTAAAGGCCCGTAAAAGCGGGGGCAAGCGGTGCAAGCCGATATGGTGGCTGGTGGCCAGGGTCAACCGACCACTCACTTCCCCGGTCAAATTGGTCAGCGCGCGTCGGGTATCATCAAGCACGTTGAGAATCTGATAGGCCCGTGGCAACAGCGCCCGCCCGGCCTCGGTCAGGGTCACTTCACGACCCAAACGGTCGAACAGGCGCACATCCAATTGCTGCTCAAGCCCGGCGATGCGTTTGCTGATGGCGGGCTGGGTCAGGTGCAGGCGCTCGCCAGCCCCCGAGAAGCTGCCGGTCTCGGCAATGGCGATAAAAGCGCTGAGGTTGGCCAGATCCATCTTTCAGATTCCTGGTGGTTATGCAAAGCATAAAAATTATGAATTTGAGTTATTCAATCTATCGCCATAGCATCGTCCGTACAAGCCAAGGGGTCTTTGGCATAGAAAGACGCTGATGAGGAACAGTCTGATGGCTGGCAAAACGCTCTACGACAAACTCTGGGAAGCCCATGAGGTCAAGCGCCGTGATGACGGCTCGTCCTTGATCTACATCGACCGCCACATCATCCACGAAGTGACGTCGCCCCAGGCCTTTGAAGGCCTGCGCCTGGCGAACCGCAAGCCATGGCGCATCGATACCAACATCGCCACCCCTGATCACAACGTGCCGACCACGCCAGAGCGCAAGGGCGGTATCGACGCCATCGTCGACCAGGTGTCGCGCCTCCAGGTGCAGACCCTCGATGAGAACTGTGACGAGTACGGCATCGTCGAATTCAAGATGAATGACGAGCGCCAGGGCATCGTCCACGTCATCAGCCCGGAGCAAGGTGCCACCTTGCCGGGCATGACCGTGGTCTGCGGCGACTCGCACACGTCCACCCACGGCGCTTTCGGTGCCTTGGCCCACGGCATCGGCACCTCCGAGGTCGAGCATGTGCTCGCCACCCAGTGCCTGGTCGCCAAGAAGATGAAGAACATGCTGGTGCGCGTCGAAGGCGAATTGCCTGCCGGCGTCACTGCCAAGGACATCGTCCTCGCCGTCATCGGCAAGATCGGCACCGCGGGTGGCAACGGCCACGCCATGGAATTCGCCGGCAGCGCGATCCGTGGCTTGTCCATGGAAGGCCGCATGACCATCTGCAACATGTCGATCGAAGCCGGTGCCCGCGTGGGCCTGGTGGCGACCGATGCCACCACCGTCGCCTATGTCGAAGGCCGCCCCTATGCACCGAAGGGCGAGCAATGGAAGCAAGCCGTCGAGTCGTGGAAAGACCTCGTCTCCGATGAAGACGCCGTGTTCGACACCGTGGTCGAACTGGATGCCGCGCAAATCAAACCACAGGTCAGCTGGGGCACATCGCCCGAGATGGTGCTGGCCGTTGATCAGCGCGTACCGGACCCAGCTGCCGAAGCTGACCTGGTCAAGCGGGGCTCGATCGAGCGTGCCTTGAAGTACATGGGCCTGACCGCCAACCAAGCGATCACCGATATTCAGCTGGACCGCGTGTTCATCGGCTCGTGCACCAACTCGCGGATCGAAGACCTGCGCGCCGCGGCCGAAATCGCCAAGGGCCGCAAAGTGGCCGCTACCGTCAAGCAGGCCATCGTCGTCCCGGGCTCGGGCCTGGTAAAGGCGCAAGCCGAGCGTGAAGGCCTGGACAAGATCTTCCTCGAAGCGGGCTTCGAGTGGCGCGAGCCGGGTTGCTCGATGTGCCTGGCGATGAACCCGGACCGCCTGGAAAGCGGCGAGCACTGTGCCTCGACGTCCAACCGCAACTTTGAAGGCCGCCAGGGTGCCGGTGGTCGTACCCACCTGGTCAGCCCGGCCATGGCCGCCGCCGCTGCGGTGACAGGCCACTTCATCGATGTCCGCGAGTTGATCCAAGGGAGCGCAGCATGAAAGCCTTTACCCAGCACACTGGCCTCGTCGCGCCGTTGGACCGTGCCAACGTCGACACCGACCAGATCATCCCCAAGCAGTTTCTCAAGTCGATCAAGCGCACCGGCTTCGGCCCCAACCTGTTCGACGAGTGGCGCTACCTGGACGTGGGCCAGCCCTACCAGGACAACAGCAAGCGCCCGTTGAACGAAGAGTTCGTGCTCAACCACGCGCGCTACCAGGGTGCCAGCGTGTTGCTGGCGCGCGAAAACTTCGGTTGCGGTTCGAGCCGCGAACACGCGCCATGGGCGTTGGACGAGTACGGCTTCCGCAGCGTCATCGCCCCGAGCTTTGCCGACATCTTCTTCAACAACAGCTTCAAGAACGGCTTGCTGCCGATCATCCTCAGCGATGAGGAAGTCGACGAGCTGTTCAAGCAGGTCGAAGCCAACCCTGGCTATCAGCTGACCATCGACCTGCAAGCCCAGGCCGTGACCCGTCCTGATGGCAAGGTGCTGCACTTCGAGATCGACGCGTTCCGCAAGCACTGCTTGCTCAACGGCCTCGATGACATCGGCCTGACTTTGCAGGACGGCGATTCGATCAAGGCCTTCGAAGGCAAGCACCGCGCCAGCCAGCCTTGGCTGTTTCGGGATGCCTGATAGGCGTAGGTGACAGGGCTGGCCCCTTCGCGGGGCAAGCCCGCTCCCACAGGAACTCCTCGCCCTAAAGTCTTGTGCAGTACCTGTGGGAGCGGGCTTACCCGCGAAAGGGCCGGTAAAGGCAACAAGAAACCAAAAGGATTTATACATGACCAGCACCACCCACACCGACGTGGTCCAACGCCAGTTCGGCGAGCAGGCCAACGCCTACCTCAGCAGCGCCGTACACGCCCAGGGCACCGAATTCGCCCTGCTGCAAGCCGCGCTGGCCGGCCAGGCCGAGGCCCGCGTGCTGGACCTGGGCTGCGGTGCCGGGCATGTCAGTTTCCACGTTGCGCCCCTGGTCGCCGAAGTGGTCGCTTACGACCTGTCGCAGTCCATGCTCGACGTGGTTGCCAGCGCCGCCGCCGACCGTGGCCTGGGCAATATCACCACGCAGCGCGGCGCCGCCGAACGCCTGCCGTTCGCCGACGCCTCGTTCGACTTCGTTTTCAGCCGCTACTCGGCACACCACTGGAGCGACCTGGGCCTGGCCCTGCGCGAAGTGCGCCGCGTGCTGAAACCGGGCGGTGTGGCGGCCTTCATCGATGTCATGTCGCCGGGCAGCCCGTTGCTCGACACCTACCTGCAAACCGTCGAGGTGCTGCGCGACACCAGCCACGTGCGCGACTATTCCGTCGCCGAATGGCAGCGCCAAGTCAGCGAAGCCGGCCTGTATGTGCGCAGCCACACCCGGCAGCCGCTGCGCCTGGAGTTTGGCACCTGGGTCGAGCGTATGCGTACCCCCGAACCCATGCGTGTGGCCATACGCCAATTGCAGCAAGCCATGGGCGAGGAAGTGCGGCAGTATTACCAGATCGAAGCCGACGGCTCGTTCAGCACCGATGTGCTGGTACTTTGGGCTGAGCGCTGAGTTTTTTACGGTGTGGCCGAGCTGGCCGCACCGCTTGAATGGATAGAGGAAAGCATGAGCAAGCAGATTCTGATTCTCCCAGGTGATGGCATTGGTCCGGAAATCATGGCCGAGGCGGTCAAGGTGCTGGAGCTGGCCAACGACAAGTTCCAGCTCGGCTTCAGCCTGGCCCACGACTTGATTGGTGGCGCGGCCATCGACAAGCACGGCGTACCGCTGGCTGACGAGACCCTGGAACGTGCGCGCCAGGCCGATGCCGTGTTGCTGGGCGCTGTGGGTGGCCCGAAATGGGACAAGATCGAGCGTGACATCCGCCCTGAGCGCGGTCTGCTGAAAATCCGTTCGCAACTGGGCCTGTTCGCCAACCTGCGCCCGGCCATCCTCTATCCGCAACTGGCCGATGCCTCGTCGCTCAAGCCGGAAATCGTCTCGGGCCTGGATATCCTCATCGTTCGCGAACTGACCGGTGGCATTTATTTCGGCGCGCCACGTGGCCAGCGTGAACTCGAAGGCGGCGAGCGCCAGGCGTATGACACGCTGCCCTACAGCGAAAGCGAAGTGCGCCGTATTGCCCGCGTCGGCTTCGACATGGCCCGTGTGCGCGGCAAGAAGCTGTGTTCGGTGGACAAGGCCAACGTTCTGGCGTCCAGCCAGTTGTGGCGCGAAGTGGTCGAAGACGTGGCCAAGGATTACCCGGATGTCGAGCTGAGCCACATGTACGTGGACAACGCGGCCATGCAGCTGGTGCGCGCGCCCAAGCAGTTCGACGTGGTAGTGACCGACAACATGTTCGGTGACATCCTGTCGGATGAAGCTTCCATGCTGACCGGTTCCATCGGCATGCTGCCGTCGGCGTCGCTGGATGCCAACAACAAGGGCATGTACGAGCCGTGCCACGGCTCGGCGCCGGACATCGCCGGGCAGGGCATCGCCAACCCGCTGGCGACCATTTTGTCGGTGTCGATGATGCTGCGTTACAGCTTCAACCAGCACGCTGCCGCCGAGGCCATCGAGCAGGCGGTCAGCCTGGTGCTGGACCATGGGCTGCGCACCGGTGACATCTGGTCGCCCGGCTGCGACAAAGTAGGCACGCAGGAAATGGGCGACGCAGTAGTCGCAGCGCTGCGGAATCTGTAATCTCTCTGGCCCGCCACCGTTTTTGGTCGGTGGCGGCCCACTTTTAGCAAAGGTGTAGTTGCGATGAAACGTGTAGGTCTGATCGGTTGGCGCGGTATGGTCGGTTCCGTGCTCATGCAGCGGATGCTGGAGGAGCAGGATTTCGACCTTATCGAGCCGGTGTTCTTCACCACCTCCAATGTCGGTGGCCAGGGCCCGAACGTGGGCAAGGATATTGCTCCGCTCAAGGACGCTTATTCGATTGAAGAACTCAAGACCCTCGACGTGATCCTGACCTGTCAGGGCGGCGACTACACCAACGAGGTCTTCCCCAAGCTGCGTGAAGCGGGCTGGCAGGGTTACTGGATCGATGCCGCCTCGTCGCTGCGTATGCAGGACGATGCAGTGATCGTGCTCGACCCGGTCAACCGCAAGGTGATCGACCAGCAGCTCGACGCCGGTACCAAGAACTACATCGGCGGCAACTGCACCGTCAGCCTGATGCTGATGGGCCTGGGCGGCCTGTTCGAAGCTGGCCTGGTCGAGTGGATGAGCGCCATGACCTATCAGGCGGCCTCCGGTGCCGGCGCGCAGAACATGCGTGAGCTGATCAAGCAGATGGGCGCTACTCACGCGGCTGTGGCCGATGACCTGGCCAACCCGGCTAGCGCCATTCTCGACATCGACCGCAAGGTCGCCGAGGCCATGCGCAGCGAAGCCTACCCGACCGAGAACTTCGGCGTGCCGCTGGCTGGCAGCCTGATCCCGTGGATCGACAAGGAACTGCCGAACGGCCAGAGCCGGGAAGAGTGGAAGGCCCAGGCCGAAACCAACAAGATCCTCGGCCGCTTCAAGAGCCCGATCCCGGTCGATGGCATTTGCGTGCGCATCGGCGCCATGCGCTGCCACAGCCAGGCGCTGACCATCAAGCTGAACAAGGACGTGCCGCTGGCCGATATCGAAGGCATGATCAGCCAGCACAACCCGTGGGTGAAGCTGGTGCCGAACCAGCGCGAGATCAGCATGCAGGAGCTGAGCCCGACCAATGTCACCGGTACCCTGAACATTCCGGTAGGTCGCCTGCGCAAGCTGAACATGGGTTCCCAGTACCTGGGCGCGTTCACCGTCGGCGACCAGCTGCTGTGGGGCGCTGCCGAGCCGCTGCGCCGCATGCTGCGGATTCTGCTGGAGCGTTGAACCGGGTTTGATCGTTCGAAGCCCTGCAAGGCGTTGGCCTTGCAGGGCTTTTTTTTGCACAGCGTTGGCGATGGGCAGCTCATGCGCGATCGAGCGGTTTGTCAGCTGCAATCACGGCAGGTCAAGTCCGTAGCTAAAGAACTGAGAGTCACCCCCCAAGGGTTTAAGCGAAACCGTACCATCCTGCCCTACATCCAGGAATTGACCAGTCTTCTTGTTCTGGAGTCGAATCGTGTAGAGCTGCGCGCTTAGCATTAACCAGGTGAGTCTGTCCGCACGCGGTTGCGCGCACCCCTGAAGCTTCAACTCGTCGTTCAGGCATTGGCCAGCGCCATTCATGAGTGTGATCTCGTTACTTCCACCTGGTGTGTTGGTCGTGCTGATCCAGTACCAGCGTTTCAGGTGATTGGGCTCGCAGGTCGACATTGCTACTGTTTCGCCCGATGTTATCAGGCAGCGATTTTTATGCACCACTGTGTGCTTCACTAGCACTTGTTTCTGGAAACGTTGGCCTGGGCTGTAGGTCAGCGGGGCTAGCACTGGGGTGTCGTTACCTTGCGTGGTGGTGATGAACTTTCCGGTAGTCAGTTCCTGTAGATAGATGTCAGAAGGGGACTGGGTCAGGTCTTGGCGTGTCCACCAAACGGTATCTTTGCGCGGGAAAAGGCATTCGCCGGTTGCTAAACGCGCGTTGATGCAACGGCCCGAGAGGTCGACTGGCTCGTATGCGTCGAACTGTTGGGGGAACACATTCTTGGGGGGGAGGCGCCAAATTGCGTCCGCATTGCAGGTCGCAAGTTTCAAACCATGATCGGTGGCTGTTAGGCAGGCGTTCCGTTCTTTTGAATACAGATATTGCGGCTCCCAGACCTGATTTATCTGCTCGCCGTGCTCAGCCCCCATGCTGATGACCAGGGGAAGGCGGTTATCTTCCAGTTGTCGCTCATAAACGACGGCGTTATCCACCTTGAGCACCGCTTTAACAGGTTTGCGCTGGGAGCTGACATTGAAAACGGCCGTTTTCAATGTGTCTTTCGCGATGGGGCCGGCGTAGAGTGGGTGTGTTTCGATGGCGCCGCTGGCGTAATGAACATCGACCCGATAAGTGTGCGGGTTGCGATCGTCGCCTGGCTTGAAATGTTGCAATACGTTATCGCTGCTATTGGCGAGCAAGGCCAGGTCGCCGGTGCCAGTGGGGGTAATGAATCTGCCTGTGTTGCTTTCTTGCAGCTTCAGCAGGCGAGAATGATTCGTGATGTCTATGCGGCCGCGCCAGCGAACTTGTCGTTCGGCGTTGACGCAACTGCGAAAGTTAAAATTGAACTCCAGGCATTTTCCCTCCCTGTTACGCACGATGACAATCGGCGCGAGTGGCGCTTCCGCTGCGTTATTAGGGGGTACGGTTTCTATGGCTAATTGAGCCGATTCGTCATCGCAAGCTTTCACTACCAGCCGGTCGTTTTCCGAGGCGAGGCATTGCAAGGTTGTCGTCATCAATACGGAATAGCTCGCGCTGCGCTGTGGGCGGGTCGCAGCACTGGCGGATAACTGTGCAGGGCTGAAGACATTCCCATAGTTGCTCAAAATGGCCGGATAGATTTGGTTGATGCCGTCCCGGTTGTGGGACGGGTCTGAAAAGGTCGCCACCAAGGTATGTACCGGCACTGCAGTTTCAATAGGGACTTGATTTGATTCGGGCGAAAGCAACGACAGCGGGGGGGCAGGTTGCTGAATGCCTGAGTCAGGGAGGCCGTGAGAGGGGGGAGTCACTGCAAGGCCTTTGCGTTCCTTGGCGGCAACGGCAGTGACACCAATGGCCGGGGGGCGGTGGTCGTCACCCAATTCAGCGTACTTTGCGCCGTCCGGTAGCCGTCCGAAGCGCTGCTGTACACGCAACGTCTGCTGGTGGGTATAGGGTGCGATATAGCGTTTCCAGCTAGCACCCTCTGTCGATTTCAGGCCCAGTTTTTCGAACTCGTCAATCAAGGGCGCCGAAGCGGGACCGGAAGCCCAAGGAGGGGCGGAGAGTGATCCAACAACGTGACCGAAGTAGTGCAATCCCAGGTAGTCCACCGGCAGCCGATAACGGTGCGGGTCAGGGTGTGTGTGTGGCAGAAAGACATTGTCATACGCCCTATACGACCAGTCTTCGTAGCGTGGGGGTGTATCGTGGGGAAGGCCAAAGGCGTGGCCTGTTTCATGCCAGAAGCCATCGGGGAAGTAAGGGTAATTACAGCTGTTACCTCCACAGCTGGCGGCTACGCCTGGCGGCAATGGAGGCATGCCGTTTGGCGTGTCAAGTAATTGCCCCGTAATGGCCACAGGGTATCCCGCTTTCTTGTCGCCCAGGTTCGAAGCCGCGCGCCAGTAATTGCCCATGCCCACTTTGGCCGGTAACGTCTTGTCGCCGAACACAGCCCACTCCATGCCATTCTTCTTGTCGTAAACATGCGGCTTTTGATCGGGCCCCATAGCAATGATGCGTGGCCAGTAGGCCTTGCCGGTGCCTAGGTGAAGGCGCTGAGTGGGCACTTCGGAAAGCATTTCCCGTGCTGCAATACGCGCGGCAGTGGGGTTGTACTCACCGTCGAACTGATCGAGGGTATCCCTGCACGTCGACTCATCCTTGAAGATGCAGCCCTTGATGTTCATCAGCGTCAGCCCCTCGCTTTCAGGGGTCATGAACACGAATTTGTCAGCGGGTAACGAGCCTTGATTGCTCGGGTTGCCAGCTTGCTGAAAACTGATGCGTGCATCGGCGGTGAACAGGTTCCAGGGTATCTGATAGGTGAACGTGTTTTCCCTGAACTTCGGGTAGCTGCCTTCAATGATCTTTCCAGAGAAGGTGTTCTCCTGGTCATATACTGCGGTGCCTGGAAGTGCTTCCGGGCGATCCATGCGTACGGTGGTGGTGCGGCCATCCAGCGTTATGGTCATTTCCACGTCAGTGACGGGCTTGTTGGGCCTGAACAGCACCAGGGCCGCTTTGTGCGGCACCAGAAACGGGTCGAAGATTCTGCGGGTCGCCGCTACCACGTGCGTTTGGGCAAAATCGACCTGCCCCCCCAGAGCGCCCTGCAGATCATTTCTCGGCGCATCCGCGAAGTTAGTCGGGCCGTAATCCTGAGGTACGCAGGCGCTAGTGACCAAACATGACAGCAGCGTTGTTATCAGGAGTGGGCGCATAACGTGTGCCTCGATGAATAGACGTCATGCAAGATTGGGTGCGATCGAGAAATTCTGATACTGGCAAAAATGTCAGGTAGCGCCTGTCATTCTGGCCGGCCTGATGTTCGACGGTCGGTCGCAGAGGGGCTGGCGTATTGAGGGTGTTCGTTGTTCCATAATCCGAGTAAAGTGCCGCCCCCCGCCGTTTCAGCAAAAGGATCCCCTCCATGACCCAACCCCTGGACATCGCCGTCGTCGGCGCCACCGGTAGCGTCGGTGAAACCCTCGTACAGATCCTCGAAGAGCTGGCATTTCCAGTCGCGACCCTGCACCTGCTGGCCAGTATGGAGTCGGCGGGCAGCAGCGTGATGTTCGCAGGCAAGAAGATCAAGGTGCGTGAAGTCGACAGTTTCGATTTCGCCCAGGTCAAACTGGCCTTCTTCGCTGCCAGCCCTGGCGTCAGCCGCAGTTTCGCCAACAAGGCCCAGCAGGCGGGCTGCACGGTCATCGACCTGTCCGGCGGCCTTGACGACGCCCTTGCCGTGGTGCCGGAAGCCAATGCCGACAGCATCGCCAACCTGAAGCTGCCTGCGCGCCTGGCCAGCCCAGGCTCTGCAGCCGTTGCCCTGGCTGTCGCGCTGGCACCGCTGAAAGGCCTGCTGGACATCGAGCGGGTGCAGGTCATGGCCAACCTGGCGGTCTCTGCCCAAGGCCGCGAAGCGGTCAACGAATTGGCCCGTCAAACCGCCGAGCTGCTCAATGCCCGCCCGTTGGAGCCGCGCTTCTTCGACCGCCAGGTGGCGTTCAACCTGCTGGCTCAGGTGGGTGCGGTTGACGAACAAGGCCATGCTGGCCTTGAGCGGCGCCTGGTCAGCGAGCTGCGCGAGCTGCTGGGGCAGCCCGAACTGAAGATTTCCGTGACCTGCATTCAAGTCCCGGTGTTTTTCGGCGATAGCTTCAGTGTGGCGGTGCAAAGCCGTAAACCGGTGGACCTGGCGGCAGTCAATGCTGCGTTGGAGAGTGCCGGTAGCGTCGAACTGGTCGCGCGCGACGATTATCCGACGCCGGTAGGTGACGCAGTGGGCCAAGACGTGGTCTATGTTGGACGTGTACGCCATGGTGTCGATGACGACCAGCAGCTCAACCTCTGGCTGACCACCGACAACCTGCGCAAAGGCGCCGCGCTCAACGCTGTGCAAGTGGCGCAATTGTTGATTAAACACAGGCTGTAAAAGATACTGCGAGCACTTTTGTCCTGCTCTGCATGCAGGTTTCGGGACGATTCATACAAGGGAAGAGGTCATGCTTCGAATTCGCAAACTGGTCCTGGCCATGGCTGCTGCCTCGGCGCTGTCGTCGGGCATGGCCAATGCGTTGGGCTTGGGGGAGCTGACCCTCAAGTCGGCACAGAATCAGCCGCTGGACGCCGAGATCGAATTGCTCGACGTGCGCGACCTCACTGCCGCCGAAGTGGCGCCGAGCCTGGCGCCGCCGGAAGAGTTCAGCAAGGCGGGGGTAACCTTTGCGACTTACCTCGAAGACCTGACATTCACGCCGGTGATCAACCCCAACGGCAAGAGCGTGCTGCGCGTCACCTCCAGCCAGCCGCTGCCGGGGTCTGTGGTCAAGTTTCTGGTGCAGGTGATGTGGCCGCAGGGGCGTCTGCTGCGTGACTACAGCGTCCTGCTCGACCAGGCCAAGGCCCAGGGCAAACAGCCTGCGCCAGGCAATGTAGCACCCGCAGTGACGGGCGCCAGCAACTACACCACCCAGCGCCGCGACACCTTGTGGCAGATTGCTGCGCGCAACAGCCAGGGCGGCTCGATTCAGCAGACCATGATCGCGATCCAGGCGCTGAACCCGGACGCCTTCATTGGCAACAATATCAACCAGTTGAAGGTGGGCCAGGTACTGCGCCTGCCCGACCAGCAACAAGTCCAGGCCATTGCTCGGGGTGAGGCGGTTCGCGACGTGGCCGAGCAGTATGCGGCCTGGCGTGAAGGCCGGCGCCTGGGGCCGCGTGCCCGTCAGCTCGACGCCACCCGCCGCGGTGCCGCCGAGGCCGCGCCAGAGCGCATTGCCCAGGGTGACAACCTGCGCCTGGTCAGCCCCGGCAACCAGGCAGGCGCTGCGCCGGCCAAAGGGCTGAACGACAAACTGGCCGTGGCCCAGGAAAGCCTCGATACCAGCCGTCGTGACAACGATGAGCTCAAGAGCCGCATGGCGGACCTGCAGAGCCAACTGGACAAGCTGCAGCGTCTGATCGCGCTGAAAAACGACCAGTTGGCCCGGCTTGAAGCCCAGGGCGCAGCAGGTGAGGCGCCAGTCGCCGCTGCTCTGCCAGGCGAGCCTGCGCCGGCCAATCCGGCAGCTAATGCCGAGCCGGACGTAAAACCTGCACCGGCGGCCGTCGATACCGCGCCGGCCAGTGTGCCTGACGCCCAGCCGCGCGCTGACGGCGTGCTCGGCAACCCGTTGCTGCTGTGGCTGATTGCAGGGTCTGCGTTCCTCGTGCTGTTGCTGCTGCTGGTGCTGTTGATGCGCAAGCGCAAGGCCCAGGAAGAAGCCGAGAAACACCTGCGCATGGCGCGGGCCTTGGCTGAGGAAGAGCAGGGTGCGGGCCTGGATATCGATGCCGACAGTTTTGAAGGCCTGGAGGTTTCGGCGCCGAGCGTAACGCTGTCGCCAGCGGTGGTCGCGGCGTCTGCTGCTGCCGCCACTGCTGCAGAAAAGCCCGCGGTCGCGCTCGCCGAGCCAGCGCCGCAGCCAGACACGACGGCCGCCCTGTTGGCGGAAGTCGAGCAAAGCCTGCAAAGCGGCCGCCTGAATCATGCCGCCGAGCTGCTTGAAACGGCCCTTGCCGCTGAGCCTGAGCGTGACGTACTGCGCCTGAAACTGATGGAAGTGTATGCCCGTCAGGGTGATCACAGTGCGTTCGTCGAGCAGGAGCGTGTGCTGCCAGCGACTGAGCAGAATGTTGCTCAGGTCGACGAACTCAAAGGCCGTTTCCCAGCCATGCTGGGGCTTGCCGCCGCCGGTTTGGGTGCGGCAGCGTTGGCTGCCGAGATGGATGAGCAGTACGTGCAGGGCCTGCTGCAAGATCAGCCTGAGGCGCCGGTGGTTGAAGACATCGTGCCCGAGGCCGAGCCAGAGGTGCTGGCGGAGCCCGATTTTGTCGCAGAGCAAGCGCTGGACGACATCGTCGAGCCTGAGGCCGAGGCCATCAGCGAGGTTCCGTCGCTTGATGCGTCGGACCTGGACAGCGACTTCGACCTGAGCCTGGGTGAAGACCTGCCCGAGGAAGACCCGTTGGCAGCGCCGCTGCTGGACGAGCCAGTGCTGGACGAAGTTGTGCTGGATGAACCTGTATTGGACGAAGTGCAGGTAGAGGAGCAGCCCGCTGCTGTGGAGGCTGAGCTGCAAGCAGACGCTGAGGCAAACGCTGAAACAGACGTTGCCGCCGATGCCGATGCTGATTTCGAAGCGATGCTGGCGCAGGCCGAGCCGCAGCCCGTTGCAGATCTGGATGACTTCGACCTCGACGTCAGCGAGCCCGTGGCCCCGGCTGTCGCCGAAGAGGCGCCGGTAGACGTTGCCGCCGAGCTGGCAGCCTTCGACAACGTGCCGGATTTTGACCCGATCACCGAACTGGACCTGCCGTCGGACTTCGACCTTTCGCTGTCGCTGGAGGATGACTCGCCCGCTGCCAAGAGCTTTGCTTCGGAGCTGGATGACGTCAACGCGGAGCTGGACAAGCTGTCCCAGAACCTCGAGTCGCCTTCGCTGGAGCCGCACTTCACCGCTGAAGACGCCGTTGAGCAGCCCGAGCCCGAGCCGCTGGACGACTTGGACTTCGACTTCTTCTCTGGCAGTGATGAAGTCGCCACCAAGCTCGACCTGGCGCGCGCCTACATCGACATGGGCGACCACCAGGGCGCCCGTGACATCCTCGATGAAGTCGTCAAGGATGGCGACGGGACGCAGCGTCAGGAAGCCGAGGACCTGTTGTCTCGGTTGGTCTGAGCCCGGTTCTGAGGCTTCGCGGCTAAACAGATGTAACCACCCCCAACGGCAGCCCAACAGGGCTGCCGTTGTCGTTATAATCCCGCCATTGCGTAATCACCACAGGTTTCATGCTTTTGGACATCATCGACACCGCCGCCGAATCCGCGGCTGAAGGCTACTCCCGCATCGCCCTGGGCGTGGAATACAAGGGCTCGCGCTACCGCGGCTGGCAGCGCCAGGCCAGCGGCGTGCCCAGCGTCCAGCAAGCCCTCGAGCAGGCGTTGTCGAAAGTGGCGAACGAGCCGATTTCCGTGATCTGCGCCGGGCGCACCGATGCCGGGGTTCACGGTTGCGGGCAAATCGTGCACTTCGACACGCGCGCCATCCGCGATGAACGCGCCTGGACCCTGGGCACCAATTTCAACCTGCCCCACGACATCAGCGTGGTCTGGTCGCGCCCGATGCCGGCGGACTTCCATGCTCGCTTCAAGGCCACCGCCCGGCGTTACCGCTACGTCATCTACAACGACCCGATCCGCCCCGCGCACCTGGCCGAGGAGGTGACCTGGAACCACCGCCCGCTGGACGTCGAACGCATGGCCGAAGCCGCCGAATTCCTGCTCGGTACCCACGACTTCAGCGCCTTCCGCGCCAGCCAGTGCCAGGCCAAGTCGCCGATCAAGCACATTCATCACCTGCGCGTCACCCGCCATGGCCAGATGATCGTGCTGGACGTGCGCGCCACGGCGTTCCTGCACCACATGGTGCGCAACATCGCCGGTGTGTTGATGACCATCGGCGCGGGTGAGCGGCCCGCCACCTGGGCGCGGGAAGTACTGGAAGGGCGCAACCGCCGCGAGGGTGGGGTGACGGCACACCCGTACGGTTTGTACCTGGTGCAAGTGGAATACCCCGAAGCCTTCCAACTGCCCCAGCGTTACATCGGCCCACACTTTTTGACCGGCTACGAGGCATTGGCAGACTGACGGGCCAAAAGCCTTTTGCTAACATCCGGCCTTCACCGAAACAGCAGGGTTCGCAGTCCATGAGCAACGTTCGCAGCAAGATCTGCGGGATTACCCGCATCGAAGACGCGCTGGCTGCCGCCGAGGCGGGGGCCGATGCCATCGGCTTCGTCTTCTACGCCAAGAGCCCGCGTGCCGTGGACGTGCGCCAGGCGCGCGCGATCATTGCCGAGCTGCCGCCGTTCGTGACCACCGTCGGGTTGTTCGTCAACGCCTCGCGTTGCGAGCTGAACGAGATCCTCGAAGTGGTTCCCTTGGACCTGCTACAGTTCCACGGCGATGAAACCCCGCAAGACTGTGAAGGCTTCCATCGCCCCTGGATCAAGGCCCTGCGCGTGCGCCCGGGTGATGACCTGGAAGCGGCCTGCCGGCTTTATGCTGGCGCCCGCGGTATCTTGCTGGACACCTATGTACCCGGCGTGCCTGGGGGCACGGGGGAAGCCTTTGACTGGTCGCTGGTACCGGCGCGCCTGAGCAAGCCGATTATCCTGGCCGGTGGCCTGGACGCGCAGAATGTCGGCCGGGCCATTGCCCAGGTCAGGCCCTATGCGGTGGATGTCAGCGGCGGGGTGGAGCAGGCCAAGGGCATCAAGGATGCGGCAAAGATAGAAGCCTTCATGCGTGCGGTGCAACAGGCGTGACGGTGGATGTGACGGTTGGCGGCGCACCATCGTCCATAGCTATCGCAGCCCCTGCGGGGCGCCCGCCGATGCGGTGGGCGAACAACACATTAACGGTGGCGTGGCGCGCCGGAAGCCCCGGCGGCCGTGCCATCATCGTTTCATAAAAGATTTTGAGCTCAAGGGCAGGGCAGGCCGGTTACGCCGGCCCCCGCCCGCCGATACTGGAGAAAGAAAGCATGAGCAACTGGTTAGTCGACAAACTGATCCCTTCGATCATGCGTTCCGAGGTGAAGAAGAGCTCGGTGCCTGAAGGCCTGTGGCACAAGTGCCCGGCTTGCGAGGCCGTGCTGTATCGTCCGGAGCTGGAAAAGACCCTCGATGTCTGCCCTAAGTGCAACCACCACATGCGCATCGGCGCACGTGCGCGTATCGACATCTTCCTCGACGCCGAAGGCCGTGCTGAGCTGGGCGCCGAGCTGGAGCCGGTCGACCGCCTGAAATTCCGCGATGGCAAGAAGTACAAGGACCGCCTCACCGGTGCGCAGAAGCAGACCGGCGAAAAAGACGCGCTGATCTCCATGAGCGGTACCCTGATGGGCATGCCGATCGTGGTCAGCGCGTTCGAATTCTCCTTCATGGGCGGCTCCATGGGTGCCATCGTCGGTGAGCGTTTCGTTCGCGCCGCCAACTACGCCCTGGAAAACCGCTGCCCGATGGTCTGTTTCTCGGCCTCCGGTGGCGCGCGCATGCAGGAAGCGCTGATCTCGCTGATGCAGATGGCCAAGACTTCGGCTGTGCTGGCGCGCCTGCGTGAAGAAGGCATTCCGTTCATCTCCGTGCTGACCGACCCGGTCTACGGCGGCGTTTCCGCCAGCCTGGCGATGCTGGGCGACGTCATCGTCGGCGAGCCCAAGGCACTGATCGGCTTTGCCGGCCCGCGCGTGATCGAGCAGACCGTACGCGAGAAGCTGCCAGAAGGCTTCCAGCGCAGCGAGTTCCTGCTGGAGCACGGCGCCATCGACCTGATCATCTCCCGTGGCGAACTGCGCCCGCGCCTGGCCCGTCTGCTGGCCCAGATGACCGGCCAGGAAACCCCGGAGCAGGCACGTGAGGCGGCTGCGGTCGCGTGATGAAACAACGATCCCTGGGCGAATGGCTCGCCTACCTCGAGCAGTTGCACCCGTCGGCCATCGACATGGGGCTGGAGCGTTCGCAGAACGTGCTTGCCCGCCTGGCGCTGGGCAAGCTGGCACCGCGCGTGGTGACCGTCACCGGCACCAATGGCAAGGGTTCCACCTGCGCCTTCGTCGCGGCGATGCTGCGTGCCCAGGGGCTCAAGGTGGGCGTGTACAGCTCGCCACACCTGTTGCGTTACAACGAGCGGGTGCTCATCGATGGCCAAGAGGCCAGTGATGAGCGCCTGTGCGAAGCCTTCGCCGCCGTCGAGGCGGCGCGAGGCGACATTTCCCTGACCTATTTCGAGATGGGCACCCTGGCGGCGTTCTGGTTGTTCTACCAGTCCAAGCTGGATGCCGTGGTGCTCGAAGTGGGGCTCGGTGGCCGTCTGGACACCGTGAACGTGGTGGATGCCGACCTGGCGCTGGTGACCAGCATCGGTGTCGACCATGTCGATTACCTGGGTGATACCCGTGAGCTTGTCGCCTTCGAGAAGGCTGGCATCTTCCGTGCTGGCAAGCCGGCGCTGTGTGGCGACCTTGACCCGCCGCAGCCCTTGCTGGACAAGGCCCATGAGCTGGCGGCGCCGTTGTTCTTGCGTGGGCGTGACTTCGACCTGGAAAGCACAGGCGACAGCTGGCACTGGCGTGGGAAAACGGCCGAGGGTGGCCGGGTAGCGTTGCGCGATCTGCCGTTGCTAGACCTGCCCATCGAAAACGCCACCCTGGCCCTGCAGGCCTACCTGTTGATGGGCCTGCCCTGGGATGCCGGTCAACTGCGCCAGGCGCTGCTCGATACCCGTATCACCGGTCGCCTCGATCGCCGTGAGGTGCGCTGGCAGGGCACGCGTGTGGAGCTGTTGCTGGATGTCGGGCATAACCCGCATGCTGCGGCGTACCTGGCACGGCGCCTGGCGGCAAGTCCGGTCAAGGGGCGCCGCCTGGCAGTGTTCGGCCTGCTGGCCGACAAGGACCTGCCGGGCGTTGTCGAGCCTTTGCAGGCACTGGTCGACGACTGGGCGGTCGCACCGCTGGACACGCCGCGCAGCCGTCCGGCCGCAGAACTGGCTGACGCCTTGACGAACCTCGGCGCCGCGGTGAAGTCTTATGCCAGCGTCGACGCGGCCCTCGAAGGGCAATGCGCGCAGGCGACGGCGGATGATCAGGTCCTGCTGTTCGGTTCGTTTTTCTGTGTCGCCCAGGCCCTGGAGTGGTTGGCGCGGCAGGCCCCGGAGGGTTGAGTAGATGGCAGTGCTGGATAAAGGGATGAAACAGCGCATGGTAGGTGCGTTGGTGCTGGTGGCGCTGGCGGTAATCTTCCTGCCGATGCTGTTCACCCGCGAGGACGAGATGCGCCAGGTGCGTGTCGAGGCCCCGCAGGCGCCGGCCATGCCGAGCCTGCCAGAAGTGCAAGTGGAGCCGGTCGCCGTGCCGGAGCCGCAGGTGCTTGCAGAGGAGGCGCAGCAGCCACCGGTGGTGGTTGACGAGTCTACCGCGCCAGCCAGCACGCCTAGCCAGCCGATTACGCCATCCCCGCAGACGCAAACGCAGGCCCAGGCTGCCAAGCCGCCAGCGCCCAAGGTTGAAGCCAAACCGGCCGCCACGGCTGCGCCTGCCGTTTCCGCCGCCAAGCCGGCAGCGCCGTCTAAGATCGACGTGAATGGGTTGCCGGTCAGTTGGTCTATCCAGCTGGCCAGCCTGTCCAATCGTGCCGGGGCAGAAAGCCTGCAGCAGACGTTGCGAAGCCAGGGCTACAACGCCTACATCCGCTCGGCGGGCGGTATGAACCGGGTGTATGTCGGGCCACTGATCGAGCGCGCCGAGGCCGAGCGCGTACGTGATGCAATCAACCGCAAGCACAGCCTCAAAGGCTTTGTGGTGCGCTTCCAGCCCGAGCGCGGCTGATAGCGCTGCCTCTTTGTAGGAGCGGCCTCGTGTCGCGAAAGGGCTGCGAAGCGGCCCCAGGTTCCTGGCTTAGATATAAGAATCGCAGGGGCCGCTTCGCAGCCCTTTCGCGACGCAAGGCCGCTCCTACAGGTATCGCGCAGTTGTTAATCGGCCCGACATTCCGCTTACCCCCAGCTCGCCGCTCTGGTAAAATGCGCCGCCTCAAACGTCTGCAGGCAGCACCGTGGCATTTACCTGGGTTGATTGGGCGATCATCGCGATCATCGCCGTCTCCACACTGATCAGTCTCAAGCGCGGCTTCGTCAAGGAAGCCTTGTCCTTGCTCATCTGGATCATTGCCGGTGCGGTTGCCTGGATGTTCGGTGGCTCGCTCTCGGTGTATCTTGAAAGCTACATCCAGACGCCATCGATGCGCATCATCGCAGGCTGCGCCATTCTTTTCGTCGCCACCCTGCTGGTGGGGGCCATGGTCAACTTCCTTGTCGGCGAGCTGATCCGCGTGACCGGGCTGTCGGGTACCGATCGTTTCCTTGGCATGGCCTTCGGCGCCGCGCGCGGGGCCTTGCTGGTGGTAGTGGCCATCGGGCTGCTTAGCCTGGGGCCGGTTCAACAAGACACCTGGTGGCAGGAATCACGCCTGATACCACAATTTCTCTTGGTCGCTGACTGGTCGAAAAACCTGATTCTGGGTTTCACCAGCCAGTGGATGTCCAGTGGGGTGATCAGCACACCGGCTGATCTCCCGTTCAAGGAACAGTTGCTCGGGCCGGCAAAGCCCTGAGCGCTATTCACTCAAGTTTCGTCAAAGTAGGGGTTGCGTCGCATGTGTGGCATCGTCGGTATCGTCGGTAAGTCGAACGTCAATCAGGCGCTGTATGACGCGCTTACGGTCCTCCAGCACCGCGGCCAGGACGCTGCCGGTATCGTGACCAGCCATGACGGCCGGTTATTCCTGCGCAAGGATAATGGCCTGGTGCGCGATGTCTTCCAGCAGCGCCACATGCAGCGCCTGGTCGGCCACATGGGTATCGGCCACGTGCGCTACCCAACGGCGGGCAGCTCGACCTCGGCCGAGGCCCAGCCGTTCTACGTCAACTCGCCGTACGGCATCACCCTGGCGCACAACGGCAACCTGACCAACGTCGAGCAGTTGGCCAAGGAGATCTACGAGTCCGACCTGCGCCACGTCAACACCAATTCCGACTCGGAAGTGCTGCTGAACGTGTTCGCCCACGAGCTGGCCGTACGCGGCAAGCTGCAGCCGACCGAAGAAGACGTGTTCGCTGCGGTTTCCCACGTGCACAGCCGCTGCGTTGGTGGTTATGCGGTGGTGGCCATGGTCACCGGTTATGGCATCGTCGGTTTCCGTGACCCGAACGGTATTCGCCCGGTGGTGTTCGGCCAGCGTCACACCGACGAAGGTGTGGAGTACATGATCGCCTCCGAAAGCGTCGCCCTGGACGTGCTCGGCTTCACCCTGATCCGCGACCTGGCGCCGGGCGAAGCGGTGTACATCACTGAAGAAGGCCAGCTGTACACCAAGCAGTGTGCACAAAACCCGAAACTGCAGCCGTGCATCTTCGAACACGTCTACCTGGCCCGTCCGGACTCGATCATGGATGGCGTCTCGGTGTACAAGGCGCGCCTGCGCATGGGCGAGAAGCTGGCCGAGAAAATCCAGCGTGAACGCCCTGAGCACAACATCGACGTGGTCATCCCGATCCCGGACACCAGCCGCACTGCGGCGCTGGAGCTGGCCAACCACCTCGGCGTCAAGTTCCGCGAAGGTTTCGTCAAAAACCGCTACATCGGCCGTACCTTCATCATGCCCGGCCAGGCCGCGCGCAAGAAATCGGTACGCCAGAAGCTCAACGCCATCGAGCTGGAATTCCGCGGCAAGAACGTGATGCTGGTGGACGACTCGATCGTGCGCGGCACCACCTGCAAGCAGATCATCCAGATGGCCCGCGAAGCCGGCGCCAAGAACGTCTACTTCTGCTCCGCAGCCCCTGCGGTGCGCTACCCCAACGTCTACGGCATCGACATGCCGAGCGCTCACGAACTGATCGCCCACAACCGCACCACCGAACAGGTGGCCGAGTTGATCGGCGCCGACTGGCTGATTTACCAGGACCTGCCGGACCTGATCGAATCGGTCGGTGGCGGCAAGATCAAGATCGAGCACTTCGATTGCGCGGTGTTCAATGGTGAATACGTCACTGGCGACATCGACGCAGCCTACCTTGATCGTATCGAGCAGGCCCGTAACGACCTGGCGAAGGTGAAGACCCAGGCGGTCAGCGCGATCATCGACCTCTACAACAACTGATTAGGGAGCGACGGCATGACGGATCAATGGGATGCCGGACGACTGGACAGTGACCTCGAGGGTGTCGGCTTCGACACCCTGGCGGTACGCGCCGGGCAAAACCGTACACCGGAGGCCGAGCACAGCGAAGCGCTGTTTCTGACCTCCAGCTATGTTTTCCGTACGGCCGCCGATGCGGCTGCACGCTTTGCTGGCGAAACGCCGGGTAACGTCTACTCGCGCTACACCAACCCGACTGTGCGTGCCTTCGAGGAACGCCTGGCGGCCATGGAGGGCGCCGAGCAGGCAGTGGCGACGTCCACCGGTATGGCGGCGATCCTCGCCGTGGTCATGTCGCTGTGCAGCGCCGGTGACCATGTGCTGGTGTCGCAGAGCGTATTTGGCTCGACCATCAGCCTGTTCGAGAAATACTTCAAGCGCTTCGGCGTCGAGGTGGACTATGTGCCGCTGGTCGACCTGTCGGGTTGGGAAAAGGCCATCAAGGCCAATACCAAGCTGCTGATCGTCGAGTCGCCGTCCAACCCGCTGGCCGAGCTGGTCGATATCACTGCCCTCAGCGAGGTCGCCCACGCGCGTGGCGCCATGTTGGTGGTGGACAACTGCTTCAGCACCCCGGCACTGCAGCAGCCGCTCAAGCTGGGTGCCGACATCGTGTTCCACTCGGCAACCAAGTTCATCGATGGCCAAGGCCGTTGCATGGGCGGTGTGGTGGCTGGGCGCAGTGAGCAGATGAAAGAAGTGGTGGGCTTCCTGCGCACCGCAGGCCCGACCCTCAGCCCGTTCAATGCGTGGATCTTCACCAAGGGCCTGGAAACGCTCAAGCTGCGCATGCGTGCGCACTGCGAGAGCGCTCAGCACCTGGCTGAGTGGCTGGAGCAGCAGGACGGCATCGAGAAGGTGCATTACGCCGGCCTGCCTAGCCACCCGCAGCACGAACTGGCCAAGCGCCAGATGAGCGGCTTTGGTGCGGTGGTCAGCTTCGAGGTCAAGGGCGGCAAAGAGGGCGCCTGGCGCTTCATCGATGCCACGCGGGTCATCTCGATCACCACCAACCTGGGTGACAGCAAGACCACCATCGCGCACCCTGCCACCACCTCCCACGGCCGCTTGTCGCCGCAGGAACGTGAGGCAGCGGGTATCCGCGACAGCCTGGTCCGCGTTGCCGTGGGCCTTGAAGATGTGGCCGACCTGCAGGCAGACCTCGCGCGTGGGTTGGCGGCACTGTGATTGAAATCAGCGGCAGTAAGCCAGGCCATAACGGCCGGGTAGCCTTGGTGACCGGTGCCGCTCGCGGCATCGGCCTGGGGATTGCCGCCTGGTTGATCTGCGAAGGCTGGCAGGTGGTGCTCAGCGACCTTGACCGCCCACGCGGGGCCAAGGTGGCCAAGGCGTTGGGTGACAACGCCTGGTTCATCACCATGGACGTTGCCGACGAGGCGCAGGTCAGTGCCGGGGTGTCCGAGGTACTGGGGCAGTTCGGTCGGCTCGACGCGCTGGTGTGCAATGCGGCGATCGCCAACCCGCACAACCAGACGCTGGAAAGCCTTAGCCTGGCGCAATGGAACCGCGTACTGGCGGTCAACCTCAATGGCCCGATGCTGCTGGCCAAGCATTGCGCACCTTACCTGCGTGCGCATAACGGGGCGATCGTCAACCTGACCTCGACCCGGGCACGGCAGTCCGAACCGGACACCGAAGCCTATGCGGCAAGCAAGGGCGGCCTGGTTGCGTTGACCCATGCCTTGGCCATGAGCCTGGGCCCGGAGATCCGCGTCAATGCGGTGAGCCCGGGCTGGATCGATGCACGAGACCCTTCCCAGCGCCGTGCCGAACCGTTGACCGATGCCGACCATGCCCAGCACCCGACGGGCAGGGTAGGGACGGTGGAAGACGTGGCGGCCATGGTGGCCTGGCTGTTGTCGCGCCAAGCGGCTTTCGTCACCGGCCAGGAGTTCGTGGTCGATGGCGGCATGACCCGCAAGATGATCTACACCTGAGCTGTCAGATGTTAAGAAGGGGACCGAAAGGTCCCCTTCTTGTTTCCAGCGATTAATCATCGCGCGACTGCTTGGTGTAGGGGCAGCCTTGTGCTGCGAAGAGGGCAGTGAGCTCATGCTGAATCATGGGTGCATTCACCGGCCTCTTCGCAGCACAAGGCTGCTCCTACGGTGAAGGCGGGATCGATCCATTGCCCTCGCACTGGCAAACCTCTTTTTTGCCCTTTTTGAAAAAAAATTCAATGGGGGTATTGACTTAGCATCGGTACCTGCGTAAATTTCGCGGCCTCAGCGAAGCAAACGCAACAAGCAACATCGCGGGGGTGATTAGCTCAGCCGGGAGAGCATCTGCCTTACAAGCAGAGGGTCGGCGGTTCGATCCCGTCATCACCCACCACTTCCTGAGCGTTCCTGGTGCAGGAAGCTTCGAAAGAAGCAGATAGCCAGAGAGGAACAAGGCCTGATAAGCCACGACGTAAGTCACTATGCGCAGCGGTAGTTCAGTCGGTTAGAATACCGGCCTGTCACGCCGGGGGTCGCGGGTTCGAGTCCCGTCCGCTGCGCCACTTTTTAGTAACAGATGGGTGCCTTGCACCGGTCTGAGACCGAAAGGCAAATATGCCTGAGGTCGATCCCAGTTTCAATCGGGCGCAAGCCTGAACGATACGCAGCGGTAGTTCAGTCGGTTAGAATACCGGCCTGTCACGCCGGGGGTCGCGGGTTCGAGTCCCGTCCGCTGCGCCATCTTCGCTTCGAAGCCCCTTGAACGCTTCGAAGCAACAAAAAGAGCGATCAACGTGTCGCTTTTTTTGTGCCTGACTTCACTGTGCCCTTGGCCAGTAAGCGGGCAACAGGTTTCAACTGGGCGCAAGCCCAAGCGATACGCAGCGGTAGTTCAGTCGGTTAGAATACCGGCCTGTCACGCCGGGGGTCGCGGGTTCGAGTCCCGTCCGCTGCGCCATCTTCGCCTCGAGGCCCCTTGAACGCCTCGAAGCAACGTGAAAAGCGACCTTAGGGTCGCTTTTTTCGTTTTCACGCCCCGCCAGTGCACATTTACACGAAGCTGACAGACTCTTCACGGATGAACGGTTTCAGTGCCCGTGCGCAGTGATGCACAATAGGCACCTTCTCGACTTACCCGGAATACGCAATGACCAGATCATCCGTCTTTGGTGCGCTCGGGCTGGCCCTGGTGCTGGCGGGCGTGACCGGTTGTTCCTCGAAAAAAGCCGCCATCTACGAGCACGAGAACTTCGATGACTCGGGCACCTTCTCGCGCAGCTTCCCGGTGACCGATGCCGGCTCCTGCGAGGCCGCACGCCGCGCCTTGCTCAGCCAGGGTTACATCATTACCAGCAGCGGCGCCAACCAGGTGACCGGCAACAAGAGCTTTCAGCAGAACAGCGAAAACCACCTGCAGATCAGCTTCAACGTTACCTGCGCACCCGACGTGAGCGACGAGCAGCGCTCGACCATGTTCGCCAACGCCCTGCAGGACCGCTACAGCCTGAAGAAATCCAACACTTCCGCCAGCCTTGGCGTGGGCGTGCTGGGTTCGGTGTCCATGCCGATAGGCTCCAGTGATGACTCGATGGTCAAGGTCGCCAGTGAGACGGTGACGGCGGCGCAGTTCTACGACCGTTACTTCGCACTGGTAGAGAGCTATCTGCCGAAGCCGAAGAAGGCCAGCAAGGCTAAGGCCAAAGTCGAGCCTGAGGCGACCGCCCCCAAGGTTGAAAAACCAGCGGTAGACCTGGGGTTGCCGGAGCAGGCGGCTGCAGCGCCTGTGGCCGCTCCTGTAACGCCCGCGGCTGAAACCACACCAGCGGCTGAAAACACGCCTGCAGCTGCCGCCGTTGCCCCCGCCAGCGAAGTGCCAGCGGCGCCAGCGGCCAATGACAGCCAGGGGTCCCAGCCAGTAGCGCCGCCCGCCGAACCTGCGCCTATCCAGGTGCAGCAGGAGGCACAGCCTGCAGAGCCCGCACCCGCGGCGCTCTGACACATTCCCTGTTACAGACAGGCGGCGATAACGCCGTCGATACCTGCTACGTTTACTTCTCATGAGCTTGTCATCATTCCTTCACCCAACCTGCTTAGGTTGAAGGCGACATCTACGAAGACAAATGAGAAAAGAGGACGCAGGGCAATGGATGAATATCAGGAAGAGCTGCTCGAGTTCCAGGCATACGAACTGGACCCCCCGGAACCCGCCGACGACGCCACCGAGCTTTAGCCGGCCTGCCGCTGACTGCGGCGAAACTCCCCCGGCGTGAGGCCGGTCCAGCGCTTGAATGCGCGCTGGAAAGCCTCTGCCGAAGCAAACCCCAACAGATAAGCGATTTCGCCGAAAGCCAGCTCCGTGTCACGGATGTAGGTTTCGGCCAGGTCGCGCCGTGTCTCGTTCAACACGTCGCGAAAACGCGTCCCTTCTTCGGCCAGCTTGCGCCGCAATGTCCAGGTCGGCAACTGCAGGCTCAGCGCCACTTCGTCCAGGTCCGGTTCGCGGCCGCCATTGAGCAGTGGGCCGAGCAGGTGCGTGATGCGTTCACCCAGGCTGCGCACCCGCGTGCGCTGCTGCAACTCCGCTTCGCAAAGCTGAAGCAGGTGCTGCCAAGTGCTCGGGCAGTGCTGCGGGTTGGCCATCTGCAGGGTGGCGCGGCTCAGGCGCAGTTGATTACCGTCGGCGCCGAACTGCACTGGGGTGCTGCACAGCGCCTGGTATTGGGCGGCATAGGGCGGCGCGGCAAATTCAATTTCAAGCCGTTCGGCCTGCAGCACAGTCCCCGCCAGGTCGCCCAGTTGCGCGAGCCAGCCGGCGAGCAGGGAGTCGACCACGAAGCGGTTGTAGGTGTTGTAGGGGCTGATGGAGTAAAACCGCAGCCAGGCGCCTTGGGCATCTTCCTGAAAGCGCGAGTGGCCCCGGTAGTTGGCAGCGTACAGCGGCTCAAAGCGCAACAAGGTGCGCGCCGCTTCGCCCACGGTGGGCGCCTGGGCCGCGGTGATGCCCGCAAGGCCTGCATGCGCCAGGCGGCTGAGCCGGCCCATGTGCAGGCCCAGCGCCGGCTCGGCGCACAGCGCGATGGCGGCATGCCCAAGGTGCATGTAACGCGGGATCGACAGGCGGGCTCCGGCTTCGGCCAGGCGTGCCGCATCCAGGCCATAGCGTTGCAGCAGGGGCGCAGGGTCGTGGCCCAGCATGCGCAGGGCCTCGGCCAGTGGCTGGACAAACCCTACCGACAGATCACCCAGGCGCACGCGGGGGCGGGCCACGGGGTTACAACCACAGGTTCAGCAGGCGGGCGCCATGGCTGGGGTTGCCCGCCAGCAGTTGACCCGACTGATGGGCGAAGCCCTGGCCATCGCTGGCCTGTTCCCAGAACTGCCCACGCATGAACACGCTCATGCTGCTGACGTCTTCGCCAGCGGCCTGGGTCAGGCGTTGCCAGGCGTTTTGTTCGCTGACTTCGCCACGCTTGAGGGCGAGTTCGGCCGCCGCGTCCTGATGGCGATTGCCACGCCATGGCGCCTCCCAGCTGCCTTTGCCACTGAGGAATACCGGGTTGGCGATCAATTGCACGGATTGTTGTGTCAGTTGCTGGTGGTTTTCCGGGTACCAGCTGTCACTGCCGACCAGCACGCCCAGGCGCCCGGCCGGGGTTTGCAGCACCTGCAGCGGTTGCTGGCGGCCATCATGGATGAAGCGGCGCGTTTCGCTGTCCGGGTACTGCTGACGCTGTGGCTGGCCCAGCAGCGAGCCGTCGCCGGCAAACACCACGCTGCTGTTGTACAGCGGGCCATTGCCGGCGTGCAGCACGCCTTGTTTGACATAGGGGGCCGGCAGCACGATGGAGCCGGCCACCAGGGTGACGCCAAACTCCTTGGCCAGGCCACCGAACAACTGCTGATAATCGGCGGCCATCTGCTCGGCCTTCATGCGCAGGTGGGCGTCGCTGCGCCAGTCGTCGGCGTTGGCGCGCAGCATGGCCAGGCCATAGCGCAGCGGGTTGCTCAGTTCCAGCCATTGCAAGGCCTCGCGGCTCTGCGTGACTTGGTACAGCTCGTTCTTTTCACCCCGTGCCCACAGCCAGGTACCGATGTGCTCAGGCAGCACCACCACCGTACGTGGGCCGACCAGCCCCTGTACGCGAGCCTGCTGCAAATAGGCCGAAAGCTTGCGGTGCAGGCGTTGCAGGTTCTGGTAGTCACTGGGGTAGAGCAGCGGTTCGACGCCAAGCAAATTGCCTCGCTCACCGGGCACGCCATGGTTGAGCGCCAGCTCGATGCGCAGGTCGGAAAGGTAGTGGCCTTCCGGGCGCTGCTGGGTCCAGAAGCCGTAGCCGCACAGGGCGGCAATCATCACCAGCGCCAGGGCGCTTGCCAGAAGTTTTCGCATGAAGCGGTACAGCGCCTTGGAAGTTGGAGTTGTGTAGGGTAGCCCTGCTGTACGGGAGGATCAATAAGTTGTCAGTTTCGATCATTGAGGCCGTTCAAACAGCTGTTTAATGTCAGTGGCAGATAAACGACGGGGCCCGCCAGCTGGCGAGGCACCCGCATTCCGTGATCACGCCACATGGGGACATTCCATGGCTGCCGACCGTTATCCGCACCTGCTCGCACCGCTTGACCTGGGCTTCACCACCTTGCGCAACCGCACCCTGATGGGCTCGATGCACACGGGCCTTGAAGAACGCCCCGGCGGCTTCGAGCGCATGGCGGCCTATTTTGCCGAGCGCGCCCGTGGCGGCGTCGGCCTGATAGTCACCGGCGGTATCGCTCCGAATGACGAGGGCGGCGTCTATTCCGGCGCTGCAAAGCTCAGCACCGAGGAAGAGGCCGACAAGCACCGCATCGTGACCGAGGCGGTGCATGCCGCTGGCGGCAAGATCTGCCTGCAGATCCTCCATGCCGGGCGCTATGCCTACAGCCCGCGCCAGGTCGCGCCCAGCGCGATCCAGGCGCCGATCAACCCGTTCAAGCCCAAAGAACTGGACGAAGCAGGCATCGAGAAACAGATCGCCGACTTCGTCAATTGCGCCGCGCTGGCTCAGAGGGCCGGCTATGACGGCGTCGAGATCATGGGTTCGGAAGGCTACTTCATCAACCAGTTCCTGGCCGCCCACACCAACCACCGCACCGACCGCTGGGGGGGTAGCTATGAAAACCGCATGCGCCTGGCCGTCGAGATCGTCAGCCGTGTGCGCGGCGCGGTGGGCCCGAACTTCATCATCATCTTCCGCCTGTCGATGCTCGACCTGGTCGAAGGGGGCAGCACCTGGGACGAAATCGAGGTGCTGGCCAAGGCCATCGAGCAGGCGGGGGCGACCCTGATCAACACCGGTATCGGGTGGCACGAAGCGCGTATCCCGACCATCGCCACCAAAGTGCCGCGGGCGGCGTTCAGCAAGGTCACCGCCAAGCTGCGTGGCACCGTGAGCATTCCGCTGATCACCACCAACCGCATCAACACCCCGGAAGTGGCCGAGGCGGTGCTCGCCGAAGGCGATGCCGACATGGTTTCGATGGCCCGGCCGTTCCTGGCCGACCCGGACTTCGTCAACAAGGCCGCTGCCGGGCGCGCTGACGAGATCAACACCTGCATCGGTTGCAACCAAGCCTGCCTGGACCACACCTTCGGCGGCAAGCTGACCAGTTGCCTGGTCAACCCGCGCGCCTGCCACGAGACCGAACTCAACTACCTGCCTGTGCGCACCGTGAAGCGTATTGCCGTTGTCGGTGCTGGCCCGGCCGGCCTGGCTGCCGCCACCGTGGCCGCCGAGCGGGGCCACCAGGTGACCTTGTTCGATGCCGCTGGCGAGATCGGCGGGCAGTTCAACGTGGCCAAGCGGGTGCCTGGCAAGGAAGAGTTCTTCGAGACCCTGCGCTATTTCCGTAACAAGCTGAGCAGCACTGGCGTAGACCTGCGCCTGAACACCCGCGTCGATGTACAGGCGCTGGTGGACGGCGGCTTCGACGAGGTCATCCTGGCCACCGGCATCGCGCCGCGTACGCCGGCGATCCCGGGGGTCGAGCATGCCAAGGTGCTCAGCTACCTGGACGTGCTGCTCCAGCGTAAGCCAGTCGGCCAGGCTGTCGCGGTGATTGGCGCGGGTGGCATCGGTTTCGATGTGTCCGAATACCTGGTGCACCAGGGCGTGGCCAGCAGCCAGGACCGCGAGGCGTTCTGGAAAGAGTGGGGCATCGACACCCAGCTCGAGGCCCGCGGTGGTGTGGCCGGCATCAAGGCTGCGCCGCACGCGCCGGCACGCCAGGTGTATCTGCTGCAGCGCAAGCAGTCCAAGGTTGGCGACGGGTTGGGCAAGACCACCGGCTGGATCCACCGGACGGGGCTGAAGAACAAGCAGGTGCAGATGCTCAACGGCGTGGAGTACCTGGGTATCGATGATGCCGGCTTGCATATTCGGGTCGGTGGCGGTGAGCCGCAATTGCTGGCGGTGGACAACGTGGTGATCTGTGCCGGGCAGGAGCCGCTGCGAGAGCTGCAAGAAGGCTTGCTGGCGGCAGGCCAGTCGGTGCACTTGATTGGTGGCGCGGATGTGGCGGCCGAGCTGGATGCCAAGCGGGCGATCAACCAAGGCTCGCGGTTGGCTGCCGAGCTTTGAGATAGCCGGGGGCCGCGAAGCGGCCCCCGATGTTCGCTGATAAACTGAAGCCTTCGCTTCAGGCCCCGTTCCATGTCTATCGATTTTCTCGACCTGCCCCAGGCTCCTCTACACCCCTTGAACCTGCCCTGGCTACAAAACGCCAAGGTCGAAGTCGCCATCCTGCGCCTGGACCTGATCGACCCCCTGATCAGCGGCAACAAGTGGTTCAAGCTGCGCCACCACCTCCAGCACGCTCATGAATCAGGTGCCCCTGGCCTGATCAGCCTCGGCGGCAGCCACTCCAACCACCTTCATGCCCTGGCCGCTGCCGGCAAACGCTTTGGCTTCGCCACGGCCGGCCTGCTGCGTGGCCACCCCCAGGACACGCCCACGGTGCGCGATCTGCAGACGTTGGGCATGCACGTGCACTGGCTCGGCTATGGTGGCTACCGCGCCCGTCATGAGGCGGGTTTCTGGCAACCCTGGCAGGCACGTTACCCTGGTTGGCACTGCATTCCCGAAGGCGGCGGCGGCTTGGCCGGCGCGCAGGGTTGCGGGTTGATCGTCGCGCAGGCGCGCGCGCAACTGGCCGAGATCGGTTGGGACGATTACAGCGCCTGGTGGCTGGCCGTGGGTACCGGTACAACGTTGGCCGGCCTGGTGCTGGAAGAGGCGGGCGCGCATGACGTGCACGGCGCGCTGGCGGTGCCCCGCGATCACGGCGTGCCGGACGTTGTGATGGATCTGGCCGGCGGCAGTGGCTATCAACTGCATGATGCCTGCCGAGGCGGTTTCGCTCGGATTGACGACGAACTGCTGGCGTTCATCGACGCTTGCGAGCGGCACACAGGCGTGCCGCTGGAAGCGCTCTACACCGGCAAGGCCCTGCTGGCGCTACGCGAGCAGGTCGAGGCCGGCCTGTTCGCGCCCGGCACCCGCCTGATCGTGCTGCATACCGGCGGCCTGCAAGGCCGGCGCGGTTATTTGTAGGGCAGCATGCGCAGCAGCGTGTTGTCGCGCTGCACGTAGTGGTGATATAGCCCGGCCAATGCATGCAGGCCGATCAGCCAGTAACCCCAGCTGCCGATACGTTCATGCCAGCCTTTGATGAATTTGGCCTGGTCTGGGTCCGCGCCGATGAGGTGTGGCAGTTCCAGCCCGTAGAAGGGGACTGGCTTGTCGGCGGCGCTCAAGATCAGCCAGCCGGCCAGGGGCAGGCCGATCATCAGCAGGTACAGCGCCAGGTGCATCAGGTGGGCAAGGCCGGTCTGCCAGGCCGGTGGCTTGGGCAGGATGGGCGGGGTGGGGCGGCTCAGGCGCACGGCCAGGCGCAGCCAGACCAGCACGAATACGGTCAGGCCCAGCATGAAGTGCAGGTCCTTCATCAGATTGCGCTCGGCGCTGTCCTTGGGGAACAGGCCGCGAAACTCGATGCAGGCGTATACGACGGCCAGTAGCACCAGCATCAGCCAATGCAGGGCGATGGACAGGCGCGCGTAATGTTGTGTGGGGGTAGATGAAACCATGGAGGATCCTCGTCATCAGGTCTTGTAGTGGCGCTCTTGGTGGCGCTCAGCACTCACTGTATCCGCTTGAGGGAACCAATCTTTGCTCCAGGTCGGTGAAAATTGTGTTGCTTGTACCGGCCTCTTCGCGGGCAGAATCATCGCGTGGGCAAAAGTGGCCAGCTATCAGCCACCAAAAACACCCGCTCCACTTCATGCCAGGCACCCTCGGCTTCTTGCTCCAGCCTGACCAGCATCTGCGCCGGCGCATGCTCATCCAGCCCCTGCAGCCAGGCCCCGAACTGCAGTGCCGTCCAGCACTCATTTGCCTCGACCCGCGCCGGTGCCAGCCAGGCATCGCGAGGCAAAGGCTGCCAGCGTTCGCCAGTGGCCATCGACCAATCCCGCCGCCGCAACCAGCGCCCGCGCAGGTGCAGTGGGTTGGCCCCCGCGGGCGGTTCTGCCTGCCCAGGCCAGGGGTAGAACAGGTAACCGGCCAGCCACAGATGCGCCTGCACCTGCTGCACGCCAAGCCCGGCCAGGGCTGCGCGGCTCTGTGCGCCACTGGACATCGGCAACTGATGCCCAGTCAGGTGCGCCAGTTTGATCCCCAGCCGGTCATGGCAACCTGGGCCAAGCCATTGCGTCGGGTCTCGGCCATCGCTGTGGGTCGGCCCCAGGTAAAACTTGATGGCCAACTCGAAATGCTGCACCCCCTCGTCATCCCGCAACAGAATGTCCAGCTCACCCAACGTCTGCCCGCCTGCGCGAATCGCCAGGTTTGCCGCCAGCAACTCAAGGCCCGGCGCCTGGCCCAGGGCGAACTGCCAGAGGCATTCGTAGTACAGGCCCAGCCGCCGACTGGTCAGCCGCGCCAGCCTGTCGCGCAGCGGTTGCTCATTGGCATCCAGCGCCAGCAGCCAGGCTTTCAGGCGTTGCGGATCATCGGCCCAGGCGCTGCCGGCCAACGGGTGGCGCTGGGGGCAGGGCGGGGCGCTCAGCAGCGGGGGCGACAGCAATGTCCAGGCCAGGTCGCGCACGGCAGGGCGGCGCAACTGGCGAGGCAAGTCGTGGAGTTCGGCGAAAGGCATCATCCAGCGAGCATAGCCGGTTTGCCGCTACCCGGTCGTTTCGCCCATAATCGGCGCATAGTCACCCGCCGCAGAGCCTCGCAGGAGCCCCATGGAGCAATTTCGCAATATCGGTATCATCGGACGCCTTGGCAGCTCGCAGGTGCTCGACACCATTCGCCGACTGAAAAAATTCCTCCTCGAGCGCCACCTGCACGTGATCCTCGAGGACACCATCGCCGAAGTCCTGCCCGGCCACGGCCTGCAGACGTCCACGCGCAAGCTGTTGGGCGAGGTCTGCGACCTGGTCATCGTCGTCGGCGGTGACGGCAGCCTGCTCGGCGCCGCCCGCGCGCTGGCCCGGCACAACATCCCGGTGCTCGGCATCAACCGCGGCAACTTGGGCTTTCTCACCGACATCCGCCCTGACGAGCTGGAAGAAAAGGTCGCCGAAGTGCTCGACGGCCACTACCTGGTGGAAAACCGCTTCCTGCTGCAGGCCGAAGTGCGCCGTCACCACGAGGCCATCGGCCAGGGCGACGCGCTCAACGACGTGGTCTTGCACCCCGGCAAGTCGACGCGGATGATCGAGTTCGAAATCTACATCGACGGCCAGTTCGTCTGCAGCCAGAAGGCCGACGGCCTGATCGTCGCCACCCCGACCGGCTCGACCGCCTATGCGTTGTCGGCCGGCGGCCCGATCATGCACCCCAAGCTCGACGCTATCGTCATCGTGCCGATGTACCCGCATACCCTGTCGGGCCGGCCGATCGTGGTGGACGGCAACAGCGAACTGAAGATTGTCGTGGCCAAGGACCTGCAGATTTACCCGCAGGTGTCCTGTGACGGCCAGAACCACTTCACCTGCGCCCCTGGCGACACCATCACGGTGAGCAAGAAGCCGCAGAAACTGCGCCTGATCCACCCGCTGGACCATAACTACTACGAAGTGTGCCGTACCAAACTCGGCTGGGGCAGCCGCCTTGGAAGCAGGGACGACTGATGCTCGATCCGGCGCGAAGTTTTGACATCATCGGTGACGTGCATGGCTGTGCGCTGACCCTTGAACGCTTGCTCGACGCCCTCGGTTACAAGCGTGTGGCCGGCGTCTGGCGTCACCCGCGGCGCCAGGCATTGTTCCTGGGCGACATCGTCGATCGTGGGCCGCGCATCCGCGAGGCATTGCACATCGTCCACGACATGGTCGAGGCCGGCCAGGCGTTCTGCATCATGGGCAACCATGAGTACAACGCCCTGGGCTGGGTCACCCCGGCGCTGCCCGGCAGCGGCAAGGCCCATGTGCGCGAACACACGCCACGCCACGCCCGGCTGATTGACGAGACCCTCACGCAGTTCGCCCACCACCCCGGCGACTGGCATGACTTCGTCAACTGGTTCTACGAACTGCCGCTGTTCGTCGACGCCGGGCGTTTCCGCCTGGTGCATGCCTGCTGGGACCCACGGCTGATCGAGCCGCTGCGCCAGCAATACCCGGATGGGCGCATCGACGAACATTTCATCCAGGCCTCGGCTGTGCCCGGCAGCTTTGCCGCCACCGTGTGCAATCGCCTGCTGCGGGGCACCGACATGCGCCTGCCGGACGGCTTGACCCTGACCGGTGGCGATGGCCTGACCCGCGCCTTCTTCCGCACCAAGTTCTGGGAAGAAGACCCGCAAACCTATGGCGACATCGTGTTCCAGCCCGATGCGCTGCCTGAAGCCGTCGCCAGCACGCCACTGAGCCATACCCAGAAGAACGCCTTGCTGCGCTATGCCGAGGACGAGCCTTTGTTGTTCGTCGGCCACTACTGGCGCAGCGGCCGCCCGGCGCCGATCCGCGACAACCTGGCCTGCCTCGACTACAGCGCGGTGCTTTACGGCAAGCTGGTCGCCTATCGGCTGGATGATGAAACCCGTATCGACCCGCACAAGTTCGTCTGGGTCGACGTCGACCGCCCACAGGCCAATCAATGAACATAATCGAAGTGATGCGCCTGCCGCTGTCGGTCGACCTCAGCGGCTTCGTGCACCTGCTGCAACGCTTGCAGGTGCCACACCGGGTCAGTGAAGAAGGTGAAGTCCAGGTGCTGTGGGCCCCCGACACGCTGGCCCAGGATGTGCTGCAACTCTACCAGCGCTATCCCGACGGTAACGCCGACCTTGAGCTTGCGCAGGCCCCTGTGGAAGGGGATTCAGCCGCGAGTGCCCCCACACAACCCTCCCTCAAAGACCAGGTCAAAGCCTGCAAGGTCACCGCCGCTGTCCTGCTGCTGTGCTTCATCGTTGCCGGCATCACCGGCCTTGGCGACAACTTCTCGACCATTGGCTGGTTCACCTTCCTCGACTTCCGCGTGCAGGGCGACTACCTGTACTTCACCCCACTGGCCCAAGGCCTCGCCGAAGGCCAATGGTGGCGCCTGGTGTCGCCGATGCTGCTGCATTTCGGCGTGCTGCACCTGGCCATGAACAGCCTGTGGTACTGGGAACTGGGCAAACGCATCGAGCTGCGCCAGGGGCCATGGCTGTTGCTGGGCCTGACCCTGTTGTTCAGCCTGGTTTCCAACCTGGCCCAGCACTACACCAGTGGCGCGAGCCTGTTCGGCGGCCTTTCTGGGGTGCTGTACGGCCTGCTCGGGCACATCTGGCTGTACCAGTGGCTGGCGCCCAACCCGCACTTCAACCTGCCCAAGGGCGTGCTGGTGATGATGCTCATCTGGCTGGTGGTGTGCCTGACCGGCGTGGTCGGCCAGCTCGGCTTCGGCCAAATCGCCAACGCCGCCCACGTCGGCGGTCTGCTCATCGGATGCCTGACAGGGCTCTTGGGTGGCGGCATGGCCCGGCGTAAACTGTCGGCTTGAATTAGGAGACGCTATGTCCACTTTCGCGCAAATGATCGAAAACATTACTCCCGAGATCTACGAGAGCCTGAAAACGGCCGTGGAAATCGGCAAATGGTCCGATGGCCGCAAGCTCACTGCCGAGCAGAAAGAGCTGTCGCTGCAGGCGGTGATCGCCTGGGAAATGAAAAACCTCCCCGAAGACCAGCGTACCGGCTACATGGGGCCGCAAGAGTGCGCCTCGAAGTCTGCGCCAATCGCTAACATTCTGTTCAAGTCGGACTCGGTACATTGATCGAACTCGCTCGTGGCTCTTTGAGCAAGATGGCGGTGCGCCTTGAAGCACCGGTCGTGCAATACAGCTTTCGCCTGGGTGAAGAGCAGGTACCGGTCAACCCGTTGATCGGCCAGCGCTTGCGCCTCGAGTACCTCGGCGCCATTCACTGCAGCCATTGCGGCAAGCGCACCAAGACCAGCTTCAGCCAGGGTTATTGCTACCCGTGCATGACCAAGCTGGCCCAGTGCGACGTGTGCATCATGGCCCCGGAACGCTGCCACTATGACGCCGGCACCTGCCGCGAACCGTCCTGGGGCGAGCAGTTCTGCATGACCGACCACGTCGTCTACCTGGCCAACTCGTCAGGGGTCAAGGTCGGCATTACCCGCGCCACCCAGTTGCCCACCCGTTGGCTCGACCAGGGTGCCAGCCAGGCGCTACCGATCATGCGCGTGGCCACCCGCCAGCAATCGGGCCTGGTCGAAGACGTGCTGCGTAGCCAGGTACCGGACCGCACCAACTGGCGCGCTCTGCTCAAGGGTGACGCCGAAGCGCTGGACCTGGTGGCCATTCGTGAACAGATCTTCGATGCCTGTGCCGACGGCCTGCGCGAGCTGCAAGGGCGCTTCGGCTTACAGGCGATCCAGCCGCTGCCGGATGCCGAAGTGGTGCAGATGCGTTACCCGGTCGAGGCCTACCCGACGAAGATCGTCAGCTTCAACCTGGACAAGAACCCGGTAGTGGAAGGCACGCTGCTGGGCATCAAGGGCCAGTACCTGATCTTCGACACCGGCGTGATCAACATTCGCAAGTACACGGCCTACCAGTTGGCCGTGCTCCAGTAAAAAGGACCTGCACATGCGTACCGAACAACCGCAAGTGATCTACCTCAAGGACTACCAGGCGCCCGAGTACCTGATCGACGAGACGCACCTGACCTTCGAGCTGTTCGAGGACCACACCCTGGTCCATGCGCAACTGGTCATGCGCCGCAACCCGGCACGCGGTGCCGGCCTGCCGCCGTTGGTGCTCGACGGCCAGCAGCTTGAGCTGCTGCGCGCTTCGCTGGACGATGCCGAGCTGCAGGCGAGCGATTACCAGCTCGAAGCCGACAGCCTGACCGTGCAGCCCAAGGCCGAGCGTTTCACCCTCGACACCAGCGTGAAGATCCACCCCGAGAGCAACACCGCGCTGGAAGGCCTGTACAAGTCCGGCAAGATGTTCTGCACCCAGTGCGAGGCCGAGGGCTTCCGCAAGATCACCTACTACCTCGACCGCCCGGACGTGATGAGCACCTTCACCACCACGGTGATCGCCGAGCAGCATCGCTACCCGGTGCTGTTATCCAACGGTAACCCCATCGGCAGCGGGCCGGCAGAAGACGGCCGCCATTGGGCAACGTGGGAAGACCCGTTCATGAAACCGGCCTACCTGTTCGCCTTGGTGGCAGGTGACCTCTGGTGCGTCGAGGACAATTTCGTGCGCCAGTCGGGCCGCGATGTGACCCTGCGCATCTACGTCGAACCCGAGAACATCGACAAGTGTGACCACGCCATGGTCAGCCTGAAGAAGTCCATGCGCTGGGACGAAGAAGTCTATGGCCGTGAGTACGACCTGGACATCTTCATGATTGTCGCGGTCAACGACTTCAACATGGGCGCCATGGAAAACAAGGGCCTGAACATCTTCAACTCCAGCTGCGTGCTGGCCCGGGCCGAAACCGCCACCGACGCCGCCCACCAGCGTGTCGAAGGCGTGGTGGCCCACGAGTACTTCCACAACTGGTCGGGCAACCGCGTCACCTGCCGTGACTGGTTCCAGCTGTCGCTCAAGGAAGGCTTCACGGTGTTCCGCGACGCCGAGTTCAGCGCCGACATGAACTCGCGCACGGTCAAACGCATCGAAGACGTCGCTTACCTGCGGACCCACCAGTTCGCCGAAGATGCCGGCCCCATGGCCCACCCGGTACGCCCGGACAGCTTCATCGAAATCTCCAACTTCTACACCCTGACTGTGTACGAAAAGGGTGCCGAGGTTGTACGCATGGTCCGCACCCTGCTGGGGGCCGAGGGCTTCCGCAAGGGCAGCGACCTGTACTTCGAACGCCACGATGGCCAGGCGGTGACCACCGACGACTTCATCAAGGCCATGGAAGATGCCAACGGTGTTGACCTGACCCAGTTCAAACGCTGGTACAACCAAGCGGGCACGCCGCGCCTGGAGGTCAGCGAAGCGTATGATGCAGGCGCCCAGACTTACAGCCTGACCTTCCGCCAGAGCTGCCCGCAGACCCCGGACAAGGCCGAGAAGCTGCCGTTCGTGATCCCGGTCGAGCTGGGCCTGCTGGATGCCGAAGGCAACGACCTGCCGCTGCGCCTGGCGGGTGAAGCCGCGGCTGGCGGCACCAGCCGCGTGCTGTCGGTGACCGAGGCGGAGCAAACCTTCACCTTCGAAGGCCTCACGGCCAAGCCGCTGCCCTCGCTGCTGCGAGGCTTCAGCGCGCCGGTGAAGTTGAGCTTCCCGTACGACCGCGACCAGCTGATGTTCCTCATGCAGCACGACAGCGATGGTTTCAACCGCTGGGAAGCGGGCCAACAGCTGTCGGTGCAGGTGCTGCAAGAACTGATCGGCCAGCATCAACGTGGCGAAGCGTTGAAGCTCGACCCGCGCCTGATCACCGCCCTTGGTACCGTGCTGGGCAACGAATCGCTGGACGCCGCCATGGTCGCCGAGATGCTCTCGCTGCCAGGCGAAGCCTACCTCACCGAAATCAGCCAGGTAGCTGACGTCGATGCCATTCACGCCGCCCGCGAGTTCGCCCGCCAGCAGATCGCCGAGCAGCTGTTCGATGGCCTGTGGGCCCGCTACCAGGCGCACCGCGAGGTCTCGCGCAGCACGGCCTACGTCGCCGCGGCCGAGCACTTCGCCCGCCGCAGCCTGCAGAACATCGCCCTGTCGTACCTGATGCAGAGCGGCAAGCCGCAGGTGCTGGAGGCGACCCTGGAGCAGTTCGACCAGTGCGACAACATGACCGAGCGCCTGACCGCATTGGCGGTGCTGGTCAACTCGCCGTTCGAAGCCGAGCGGGCCAAGGCGCTGGAAACCTTCGCCGAGCACTTCAAGGACAACCCGTTGGTCATGGACCAGTGGTTCAGCGTGCAGGCCGCCAGTTCGCTGCCAGGCGGGCTGGCGCGGGTCAAGGCGCTGATGCAGCACCCGGCGTTCACCCTGAAAAACCCGAACAAGGTGCGGGCGTTGGTGGGGGCGTTTGCCGGGCAGAACCTGGTCAACTTCCATGCGGCCGATGGTTCGGGTTATCGCTTCCTGGCGGACCTGGTGATCGAGCTGAATGCGCTGAACCCGCAGATTGCCTCGCGCCAATTGGCCCCGCTGACCCGCTGGCGCAAGTACGACGACGCGCGTCAGGCGCTGATGAAGGGTGAGCTGGAGCGGATTCTGGCTTCTGGGGCGCTGTCCAGTGATGTGTATGAGGTGGTGAGCAAGAGCTTGGCGTGAGTTCTCGATAGCCTGAACGGGCCCTTTCGCGGGACAAGCCCGCTCCCACAGGTACTGTGCAACTTTCTGGGGCAGTCCAGGTATTGTGCAAAACCTGTGGGAGCGGGCTTGTCCCGCGAAGCTTTTGGGCGGTTAACAAAACATAACGTCCCGCTCGTTGTATTCCCGCAACCTTCCCCGCTACGATCCCCTCAAGCTATTGCAGGCCTCTACCACAGGCATTTCGCAGTACCTGCAAGGCATTGACCCACTAAGAACAACAAACAGGGGACGGTCATGAGGGAGCAGCTGATGGCGCAGACCAGGCGTGGAGCCTGGCCGCTGGCCGCCGGTGCGATGCTGGCGCTGGCATTGGGCATGTGGACGGGCAGTGTCGAAGCCGCTGCCGCCGACGAATACTCGACCGAATCGGCCAAGGCCAGTCAGAGCCTGCTGATCGACGCCGCCCAGGCCGGCAAGCGTCTGGTGGTGGTCGGTGATCGCGGTCATATCCTGTTCTCCGACGACCAGGGCAAGACCTGGACCCAGGCCCGGGTACCCACCCGGCAACTGCTCACCGCTGTGTTCTTCTTCGACGACAAGCGCGGCTGGGCTGTCGGCCACGATGCGCAGATCCTCGCCAGCACTGATGGCGGCGCGACCTGGAGCAAGCAATTCGAAGACCTGGCCCGCGAAGCCCCGCTGCTCGACGTCACCTTCCTCGACGCCCAGCACGGTTTTGCCGTGGGTGCCTATGGCGCACTGCTGGAAACCACCGACGGCGGCCAGCACTGGCAGGACGTTGCCGAGCGCCTGGACAACGCCGACCAACTGCACCTTAACGGCATCGCCGTAATCAAGGACGCCGGCCTGTTCATCGTCGGCGAGCAGGGCAGCATGTTCCGCTCAGGCGACAACGGCCAGACCTGGGCCAAGGTCGACGGCCCTTACGAGGGCTCGCTGTTCGGTGTGATGGGCACCGCCCAGCCTAAGACGCTGTTGGCCTATGGCCTGCGCGGCAACTTGTTCCGTTCTACCGACTTCGGCGACAGCTGGCAGCCGATCGAACTCAAGGCCGCGCGCGGCACGCTCGAATTCGGCCTGGCAAGCGCTACGCTTGTCGAGGATGGCAGCGTGGTGCTGGTCGGTAACGGCGGCAGCGTGTTGCGCAGCCATGACGACGGGCAAACCTTCAGCGTCTACAACCGTGCCGACCGCATCGCCCTGGCCGGCGTCACCGGCCTGACAACCGGCGGCTTGTTGCTGGTGGGGCAGGGGGGCGTGCACCTGGCCACCGCCGAAGGCGCCGACCAGGCTGCCAAGGAGGCGCGTCCATGACCAGCAGGGAGAGCATCACCATGCACCCGCATCACCAGGACAAGGCCACGCTGCTCGAACGCCTGATCTTCAACAACCGCCCCGTGGTTATCGCCCTGTGCGTGCTGGTCAGCATCTTCCTGTTCTGGCAGGCCACGCAGATCCGCCCCTCAACCAGTTTCGAGAAGATGATCCCGCTCGAGCACCCGTTCATCGAACAGATGATGGAGCACCGCAACGACCTGGCCAACCTCGGCAACACCGTGCGTATTTCGGTCGAGGCGGTCAACGGTGACATCTTCGACAAGGACTACATGGAGACCCTGCGCCAGATCCATGACGAGGTGTTCTACATCCCCGGCGTCGACCGCGCCGGGCTGAAGTCGCTGTGGAGCCCCAGCGTGCGCTGGACCGAGGTGACCGAAGAGGGCTTCTCCGGTGGCGAGGTGATCCCCAATACCTACAACGGCTCGGCCGAAAGCCTCGATGCCTTGCGCGACAACGTGCTCAAGTCCGGCCAGGTCGGGCGCCTGGTGGGCAACAACTTCAAGTCCAGCATCGTCGATGTGCCGCTGCTGGAGAGCTACCCCGACCCGCAGGACCAAGGCAAGCAGGTCAAGCTCGACTACCAGCAGTTCTCGCACCTGCTCGAAGAGAAGATCCGCGACAAGTTCCAGGCGCAGAACCCCAACGTGAAGATCCATATCGTCGGCTTCGCCAAGAAGGTCGGCGACCTGATCGACGGCCTGGTGATGGTGGCGATGTTCTTCGGCGTGGCCCTGGGCATCACCTGGGTGCTGCTGTACTGGTTTACCTGGTGCATCCGCAGCACTATCGCTGTGCTCATCACCACCCTGGTGGCGGTGGTCTGGCAGCTGGGCTTGATGCATGCGGTGGGCTTCGGCCTCGACCCGTATTCGATGCTGGTACCCTTCCTGATCTTCGCCATCGGCATTTCCCACGGGGTGCAGAAGATCAACGGCATCGCCTTGCAGTCGAGCGGCGCCGACAACGCACTGACCGCTGCCCGGCGCACGTTCCGCCAGCTGTTCCTGCCGGGGATGATCGCCATCCTTGCTGACGCAGTGGGCTTCATCACCCTGTTGATCATCGACATCGGGGTCATTCGCGAGCTGGCCATCGGCGCCTCGATCGGCGTCGCGGTGATCGTCTTTACCAACCTGATCCTGCTGCCGGTGGCGATTTCCTATGTCGGCATCAGCAAGAAGGCGGTGGAGCGCAGCAAGAAGGACGCGACCCGTGAGCACCCGTTCTGGCGCCTGCTGTCCAACTTCGCCAGTGCCAAGGTGGCGCCGGTGTCTGTTGCCGTGGCCTTGGTGATGTTCGCCGGTGGCCTCTGGTACAGCCAGAACCTGAAAATCGGCGACCTCGACCAGGGCGCGCCAGAGCTGCGCCCGGACTCGCGCTACAACCAGGACAACAACTTCATCATCAGCAACTATTCGACCAGCTCGGACGTGCTGGTGATCATGGTCAAGACGCCGTCGGAAAGCTGCTCGATCCACTCGACCATGGCGCCGATAGACGAGCTGATGTGGACCATGGAGAACACCCCGGGCGTGCAGTCGGCGATCTCGCTGGTGACCGTGTCCAAGCAGGTGATCAAGGGCATGAACGAGGGCAGCCTGAAATGGGAGACCCTGTCGCGCAACCCGGACATCCTCAACAACTCCATCGCCCGCGCCGACGGCCTGTACAACGCCGACTGCTCACTGGCACCGGTGCTGGTGTTCCTCAACGACCACAAGGCCGAGACCCTGGAGCGCGTCACTGCCGCCGCCAAGGCCTTTGCAGACAGCCACAACAAAGAGGGCCTGCAGTTCCTGCTGGCAGCCGGTAACGCCGGGATCGAGGCGGCCACCAACGAGGTGATCAAGTCGGCCGAACTGACCATTCTGGTGCTGGTGTACATCTGCGTCGCGGTGATGTGCCTGATCACCTTCCGCTCGTTTGCCGCAACCCTGTGTATCGTCCTGCCGCTGGTGCTGACCTCGGTGCTGGGCAATGCGCTGATGGCCTACATGGGCATTGGCGTGAAGGTTGCGACGTTGCCGGTGGTGGCCTTGGGTGTGGGCATCGGCGTGGACTATGGCATCTACATCTACAGCCGCCTGGAAAGCTTCCTGCGTGCAGGCCTGCCGTTGCAGGAAGCCTATTACGAAACCCTGCGCTCGACCGGCAAGGCGGTGTTGTTCACCGGGTTATGCCTGGCCATTGGTGTGTGCACCTGGATCTTCTCGGCGATCAAGTTCCAGGCCGACATGGGCTTGATGCTGACCTTCATGCTGCTGTGGAACATGTTCGGTGCGCTGTGGCTGTTGCCGGCGCTGGCGCGGTTCCTGATCAAGCCTGAGAAGATGGTGGGCAAGGAGGGCGGGTCCATTTTTGCCCATTAAGTGAGGGGGCTGTAGAGGGCCTGTGGGAGCGGGTTCACCCGCGAATACGGTGGTGCATTCGCCGACGCATTCGCGGGTAAACCCGCTCCCACAGGTGCCATGTCGCTATACTGTCGCTCTTTTCCCAATTGGTACCCTCATGTCCCCCCTCGCCACCGCCCTCCAAACCTGCGACATGCTGCTGATCGACGGCCTGCACGCCTTCGATTTCACGTCCAACGAGACCGGCCTGACCGTCGAATGCATGGACGGCCGCCAGCTGCGTCGCTGGAACTTCACCCCCGAGCAGATCGCTGCCGCCACCGCCACGGGCGACGAGTGGACGCTCAACGGTGCCCAGGGCGAGCATCGTCTAGTCTGTATGAGTGCCTTTCGCGCCCCGGATGAAGACCACGATGAACCGGATCTGGACGAGCCTGCTGACCGCTAGCCTGATGAGCCTGACAATCAACGCCCACGCCGCCACGCTGCTGGTGGGCAGCTACACCGATGGCCAGAGCCAAGGCATCTACCGCTACCTGTTCGACAGTAAGACAGGCCAGATCGCGCCGACGCCGCAACAGGTGGTCAAGAGCGAGAACCCTTCCTGGCTGGTGCTCTCGGCCGACCAACGGCAACTGTTCGCAGTCAACGAAACCGCGCAAGGCCACGTCAGCAGTTTCAGCGTGAGCCGCAAAGGCGAGATCAAACCGCTCAACCAGGTGGCCACCCGAGGCGATGAGCCGACCCACGCCAGCCTCAGTCGCGACCAGCGCTTCCTGTTCGTTGCCAACTACGCCGTCAAGCCAGACCCCGGCGGCAGCCTGGTGGTGATCCCGGTGGCCAAGGACGGCAAGCTCAAGGACGTGGTGCAGCAAGCCCGCCATAAACCAAGCGGCGTAAACCCCGAACGCCAGGCCGGCGCCCATGTGCACTCGCTGGTGCTGTCGCCGGACGGCCAGCACCTGTATGCCTGCGACCTGGGCGCCGACAAGGTGTTCATCTACCGTTACGACGGTGCCAGCACAGACCACCCGCTCACGCCGGCGATACCGGCGTCGGTGGCCCTGCCGCCGGGCAGCGGCCCGCGTCACCTGCTGTTCGACGCCAAGGGGCGACACGCCTACCTGACACTGGAAATGAGCGCCGAGGTGGTGGTGTTCGACGTCCAGGAAGGCAACCTGGTCGAGCGCCAGCGTCTGCCCCTGACGGACCACCAGGACGCTGCGGCCAAGGCCGCTGGCGGCCTGCACCTGTCGGCGGATGGGCGCTTCTTGTACGTGAGCAATCGCGGCACGGCCAACGAGATCGTGGCCTTCAGCGTGGGCAAGGACGATGGCCAGTTGGCGTTCTTGCAACGCCGTTCGGTGGAGGGCGATCACCCTCGGGAATTTACCCTCGACCCTAGCGACAACTTCCTGTTGGTGGCCAACCAGAAGAGTGACCAGATCGTGGTCATGCGCCGTGACCCGCGTAGCGGCAAGCTCGGTGAGACAGTACAGACGCTGGCGCAGGCTGCGCCGTCGGACCTGAAGTTCATCGAGTGACGCCAGGTGTTCGGCGTTCGTTTTTGGGCGTTCTTGAGATCGAGCGCCGCCCGCGCGGCGCTTCGCAGCACAAGGCTGCTCCTACATTTGTTTCGGGCCAGTCACGCCTGTGAAGGCGGCGCGCGACCGCCCTGTAGGAGCAGCCTTGTATTGCGAAGCGCCGCGCGGGCGGCGCTCGACCTCAAAACTACTCAAGCATGCCCGCCGGACACTGCCAGCTATCGCGCCATCACTGCCTTGAACAGATCCGACCCCAGCCAGCCCTCCAGCCAGCTCCGCACCCACGGATAAGCCGCCTCGGCGAACCACTGCGGTTCGACCCCGGCAAACTGGCGCATCAGGGGCAGCAAGGCGGCATCGGCAAGGCTCGGGTGATCGGCCAGCAGGTACGCACGCCCTTCGAGCAAAGCCTCGAGCTCCACCAACCAGGCTTCGGCCTGCTGGCGGTAGTGCTCGCGGCTATGTTCGGGGTAGCGCTCGGCGTACTTGTACAGGTTCACCTGCGCCTTGAACGTGCTGTCGTTTCGGGCGATCAGCGCCTCAGCCTGTTGCGCCGCCGCAGGGTCGGTCAGTAGCTGCCAGTCTTGCGGGTCGTTGCGTTGCAGTGCCCAGCGCATGATGTCCAGGCTTTCTTCCAGCACACCTGCCCCGGTGTCCAGCACCGGCACCGTGCCCTTGGGCGACAAGGCCAGCAGCGCGGCGGGCTTGTGCTTCATCGCCACTTCTTCGATCTGCACCTCGCACCCGGCGTAGCGCAAGGCCAGGCGCGCGCGCATGGCCCAAGGGCAGCGGCGGAACGAGTAGAGGATCACCCGCACACCTCGACGTCACTCAGGCCGTTGCCCTGGCGGCGTACCTGGATCTGCACCGGGATCCGCTCATGCATCTCCTGCACGTGGGAGATCACCGCCACCTTGCGGCCTTGCGCCTGCAGGCCGTCGAGGGCATCCATGGCCAGTTGCAGCGACTCTGGGTCGAGGCTGCCGAAGCCTTCGTCGATGAACAATGATTCGATGCGCAAGGTGCTCGACGCCATCGACGCCAGGCCAAGGGCCAGGGCCAGCGAGACCAGGAAGGTTTCACCGCCCGACAGCGAATGCACCGAGCGCAGCTCGTCGCCCATCTCGGTGTCCAGCACCAGCAGGCCGAGGGCGCTGCCGCCACGTTTCAGGCGGTAACGACGCGCCAGCTGGCGCAATTGGCTGTTGGCATGGTGCAGCAGCAGGTCGAGGTTGTAACCCTGGGCGATCTTGCGGAACACATCGCCAGAGGCCGAGCCGATCAGCGCATTGAGCCGCGCCCAGCGCTGCCACTGCTGATGGGCGTGCTCGATTTCCGTGGCCAGGGCCTGGTACGCCTGTTGACGGCGCTGGTCTTCGGCTTGGGCGGCGCGCAGCTCGGCGCACTGCTGTTCATGGTTGGCCAGCACTTCGCGTAGCTCGAGCAACGACTGCTCCAGGTCTTCGGCCGTGGCTTCGACACTGGCTTGCGCGGCATGTTGCTGCAGCCGCTGTTCACGCTCCTGCAACAGTACGCGGCCTTGTTCGATAGCCTTTTCCGCCGCCTGCAGGTGCTGGCGCAGTTCAGCCATTTGCGCGTCGTCCATGCCCAGCAAGCGGTCCAGGCCACTGTCGTCCAGCTCGGGGTGTTCGGCGCGCCAGTGGGCGATTTCCCCCTGCAACTGCTGGTGCTCCTGTTCGAGCGCCTGTTGGCGGGCGATGTTGGCCTTGAGTTCGCCGGCCAGTTGCAGGGCTTGGGTGCGGGCGTGTTGCAGGCGCTCGGCCGTTTCGGCCTCGCTTGTGCGGGCCTGCTCCACCTGCTGTTCCAGATGGCGCTGCCAGTCTTCGGCGCGCGGGTGGTCACCGAGCAACTCGGCCAATGCGGCGCGGGCTTTTTCCATCTGCTCGGCCAGCCCGTTGATCTGCTGCTGCAGGTCTTGCTGGCGCTGCACGCGGGTGTGTTGCTGATCGAGCAGGCGCTCCAGCTGTTGCTGGCGTTGCTGTTGTTCCTGCAGTTCGTCCTTTTGCTGGTCCAGCTGTTGCTGGCGCTGGGCGATCTGCTGGTCAAGGCTGAGGAAGGCGTGCGCTGGCTCGTCGTGCAGTGCCTGCAACACAGGCGCTGGCAGCAGGGTGGCGAAATCAGCCAGGGCCTGTTCGAGGCGTTCCTGGTCGGCGGCCAGGGCTTGATGCTGTTGGTCCAGGCGGCGCTGGGCCTGCTGTTGGGCTTCGCTGGCAGCCTGCAACTGCTGGTTCAGGCGGGCGGCATCGCGTTGCAGGGTCAGCAGGGTGGCCTGGCGTTTTTCGTCCCGGGCAATCTCTTGGTCGAGGCGCTGCAACTGGCTGTCCAGCCAACCACTGCGGGCCTTGCCTTCATGGGCGCTGAGGGCGGGCCACAAGGCATGGGCGGCGAGTTGGCCGGCCAATGGCTGCAATTGCTCGTTCAGTTGCGCCTGTTGGTGCTGGTACTCCTTGATCTGGCCGTTGACCACACCCACCTGGGTACGCAGTTCGATCAGGCGGGTATTGAATTGCTCAACCTGAGCCAGGGCCGTGGCTTCTTCGGCCTGGTCATGCCGGCCAAGGCTCTGCAGCAGCGCTTCAGGCTGGTGGAAGGGGTGTTCGGCGCTGCCGCAAACCGGGCACGGTTCGCCATCGTGCAACTGCGCACGCAGTTCTTCGACGCTGGTGTTGCGTGCCAGACGCTGGCGTTCCAGCAGTTGCCGGGTCAGTGCCAGCGCCTGCTCGGCGGCTTCCAGCTCGGCCTTGGCGGCAGTGCCTTCGCCAATCAGTTGCTGGCGTTGCTGCAGGGCCTGTTGCTGGCGTTCGCGCAGCGACTGAATACCTTGTTGCAGCTCCTGCTCGCGGGCGTGCAGGCGCGACAGTTCTTCCACGGCGCGTTGTTGCTTGCGGTTTTCTTGCAGCATGCCACCCAGCAGGTCGAGCTGCTCGGCCAGGGCCTGAGGCTCTGCTGCGGCTTCGCGGAACAACACGTCGAGGGCGTCGCGCTGTTCCTGCAGTTGCGCATTGGCCTGGCTGGCCTGGGCCTGCAGGCCGGGCAGCTCTTCGCGGCCCTGGTTCAGGCGGTTGCCGATTTGCAGCAACTGTTGCAGCTGCGGGCGATAGGCCTGCCAGGCGTTGGTCAGGGCGGCCAGGGGCGCACTGTCAGCCAGGGCTGCTTCAATGTGGGCCAGTTGCTGCTGGCCGCGCTGCTGGTGCTCGGCCAGTTGCTGCAATTGTTGCTGCAGCTCGGCTGCGGCCAGGTCGGCCTGCTGGCCGGTTTCGCGCGCCTTGACCAGTTCCTGTTCCAGGCGGGTGAGGGTGTCTTGCTCGGCGAACGCCTGGCGCAAGCGTGGGGCGTTTTCGCCTTGGCTGGCCTGGGCCTGGCTCAGCGCCTGGCGGGCTGATTCGAGGGCCTGCTCCAGTTCGCCGGTGTGGTTTTGCAGGTCGCTTTGCTGGCGCTGTTGTGCGTCGAGCTCGCTGGCCAGTGGCGCGCGTTGCGCGGCCAAGGCCTGCTGCCGGTGGAACTGGTGGCGCTGTGGCGCCAGGCGCTCCAGGCGTTGCAGGTCCAGGCGCTGTTCGGCCAGCTGCTGCCAGGCCTGTTCGGCGGCCTGCAGGGTTGCATGGGCTTCGGCCTGCTGTACCTGCAGCAGGCGCTGCTCATTGAGCCAGCCACGCTGCTGCTCCAACTGGCGCTCACGCGCCTGGTCGGCCTTGAATTGCTGCTGCGCCTGCTCCAGGCGTTGGTCGAGCTCGGCGCGGGCTTCGGCCAGCAGCGGCAGCAGGTGGCTGGCACGGTCTTTCAGGGCGTTGTGCGTTTCACCGGCCTCGCGGGCCTTGCTGAAGGCGCGTTGGCCAAGGCGGGTGTAGATCGCCGTATTGGTGAGCTTTTCCAGCAGCTCGCTGCGTTCCTTGTCGTCGGCCTTGAGGAACGCACCGAACTCGCTCTGGGCCAGCATCACTGCGCGGGTGAACTGCTCGAAATTCAGGCCCAGGCGTGCTTCGACCAGTTGCTTGTATTCGTTCTTGCCGCTGGCCAGCACCTGCTCGCTGTCCAGGTCATAGAAGCTCTGGCGGCTGTGTTGCAGCTTGCCATTGGCCTTGTCGCGGGCGCGGTTGGCCTCCCAGCGGGCGCGGTAGCGACGGCCATCGATGCCGACGAAGTCGACTTCGGCAAAACCGCTGCCCGTGCCGCGGCGCACCAGGTTGCGCGGGTCCGAGGTCGGGATCTCGCCGTCGGCGTCCGGTACCTTGGCTTCGCGGCCGATGTCGTTGAGCCGCGGCACGGTGCCGAACAGGGCCAGGCACAGGGCATCGAGCAGCGTGCTCTTGCCGGCGCCGGTTGGCCCGGTGATGGCGAACAGGCCGGCGCTGGCCAGGGGCTCGGCGGTGAAGTCGATGTCGATTGGGCCGGCCAGGGATGCCAGGTTCTTCAGGCGGATGGCGAGAATCTTCATGGCTGTTCCTCTTCCAGCTGGACGTCCTGCAAGAGCAGGGCGAAATCGGCCAGGGCCTGCTCATCGGCGGGGTTGCCGTAGGCCTGTTCCCAGGCGCGGCTGAACAGATCCTGCGGGGTCATCTGGGACAGTTCGACGAAGGCCAGGTCGTCGTCCTCGGCACTCGTGCGCCCGGCGTATTCGGCGCTGATGCGGATCAGCCGCACGGCCTTGCCTTGCAGCGCCCCCTCGACTTGCTGACGCAGGTCGGGTTGCGGTTCGTCCAGCACCACACGCACTTCGAGCCAGGGCTGACGATTGGGGTCTTCGAGCAAGTCGATCACCGGCAGCTCAGCCAGCTGTACCAGCAACTCGCCGAGCGGCGCCGGGCCAATGCGTTGCAGGGCCACGGCGCGGGGCACCAGGCGCGGCTCGACGCTGACCAGCTCGGCGCCGTCCAGCTCCACCTCCAGCACCTGGTGCGGGTAGTTGATTTCGGCAAACGACAGCGGGATCGGCGAGCCGCTGTAGCGAATGCGCGCTTCGCGGTTGACCTTCTGCGGCTTGTGCAGGTGGCCCAGGGCGACATAGCTGATGGCCTTGTCGAACAGCTTGGCCGGCAGGGCCTCTGCGTTGCCGATGATCAGGCTGCGCTCAGAGTCCTCGGACACCGCACCCCCGGCCATGTGGGCATGGCTGATGGCGACCAGCGCCTGGTCCTTCTTGCGCTTTTGCTGGGCAGCGGCAATCAGTTGCTGGTGCACCTGGGTGATGCCGTGCAGGTAATCGTCACCCAACTGCGGGCCGGTCACTTCTGCCGGGCGCAGGAAGGGCAGGGCCAGGCACCAGGCGCTGACCTTGCCGCGGGCGTTGGTCAGCGGGATCAGCAGGCGCTCGGCATCCAGCTGGCCTTCATCGAGCCAGTGCACACGGCCCAAGGCGTGGGTGCGCAGGCGGCGCATGAGCGCGGCGGGCAGTTCGATGCGTGAGCCGGAGTCGTGGTTGCCGGCGATCATCACGATGTCCAGCTTGGGCTGTTGCTCATGCGCTTGGACGATGAAGTCGTAGAGGCGCTCCTGGGCTTTGACCGGTGGGTTGACCGTGTCGAAGATGTCGCCAGCGATCAGCAGCGCATCCGGCTGGCGCAGGTGCAGCTGGCCGAGCAGCCAGTCGAGGAAGCAGGCGTGTTCGAAGTCGCGTTCCTGGCCGTGCAGGCTTTGGCCCAGGTGCCAGTCGGAGGTATGAAACAGACGCATGGATGACCTGTTGGTGTCGAGTCGAGCAAGCGGGGGGCTTGGCTTGGATGATGGGCGTTGCGCAGGGGGGTATGGTAACTCAATGGTGGGGGGAGGGGGCATGGCTGGGGGGATGTTGGCGGATTGCGTGTGGGGGCGCATGTCTTGAGTTTTGCAGTGCCTATGAGATCGAGCGCCGCCCGCGCGGCGCATCGCAGCACAAGGCTGCTCCCACATTTGTTTCGGGCCAGTGAGGCCTGGGAAATCTGCGCGCGACCGCCTTGTTTGTCCGTCTCGATATCAACGTGAGCACCACGGGGCCGCGCGCCCATGCCACAGGATTAATTGGCCCGAAACAGATGTGGGAGCAGCCTTGTGCTGCGAAGCGCCGCGCGGGCGGCGCTCGATCTGATAGGCGCTAAAAATACCCATGTCATGCACCCCAACCTCACCCCCACCCCTCATTTCGGATACAACGGCGGCAAGCTCCCGGTCTCCCCTGACGGCAGCAACACCTGCTCAGCCGGCGGAATCGTCCCGATCGCGCGCCACAAATCCTCACCCTGCCAATACTGCCCACTCTCGCTGTACAACGCCCCGTTCAACCCATCCAGCGCATCGGACAACGGCACGAACCGCGCAGCCATCTCCGCCAGTGTCTCCGGCTGCTGCCGCGCCCAGGCGTCCAGCGCTTGGCGTGTGGTCTGCGGGTCGTTGGCTTGGCAGGCGCGCTTGAGGTCGTCCAGCAGCGTGCGGGGGCTTGGGCCTTGTTGCGCGGCGCGCAGTACCGCGGGTTGTGAACGGGCACGCCACCACAAGGCGAAGCCCAGCAATGTGGTCAGGGCAAACACCAGCGTGGCCAACTGCCATGGCCACAACAGGCTATTGCCCGCACGGGTGTCGCCGACCGGCGTGTCGGCGCTCAGGGCCGGGTTGTCCTGCACGTTCAGGGTGCGCGCCGGCAGGCTGGTGTGCTCCAGGTGGTCTTCGCGGGTGTTCCACCAGGCCACCTCCAGCGCTGGCAAGGCCAGTTCGCCGCTGTGGGTTGGCACCAGCGCTTCGCGCTCTTCGCGGTTGGCGGTCATGCCGCGCTCGTTGATTTCGTTGCGCAGCAGCGGCTGGTCGGGGTAGCGGCGCAGGCCGGTGATTTCGGTGGCCGGCAGCGGTGGCAGCTGGGTGCTGGACAAGCCGTCGGCGCGCAAGGTGATGTTGCGGGTGAGCGAATCACCGATCTGCGTCTGCTGGCTGCCCGGGTCGGGGTTCCAGTGTTCTTCAAGGGTCAGGCTGCGTGCCGGCAGCCAGGGCGCACCGGCTGGCCAGGCTGCTGGAATCGGGCGCACGTCCAGGCGCAGGGGCAGCGAGCTGACCTGGATCTGGCGGCCGGCACGCGGGGCGGCCGTGGCGGATTGTTCGTTGTCGGCGCTGGCAGCCGCGGTGGCGGTGAAGGTCAGCGCCGGCACTTCGAGGCTGCCACTTTGCTGCGGGTAGACGGCATAGCGGGTTTCGATCACCCCGTGGCGCACGCCGTTGATTTCTTTCTCGTAGGTGCGCGACTCGCCCAGTGGCTCGACCTTGGCGTTTTCCAGCTGCAGTGGGCTGAGGCTGCTGTCGTCATACAGCGCCACCGAATGGTAGATGCGCAAGGTCAGCACGGCCTGGGCCTGAACATAGACCTCGTTGCTGTCCAGGGTCGCTTCGATGAACACCTGGGAGGCGCTTTCCTGGCGGCTGGCATCGGCTTGCAGCACTTGCAGGTCGATGGCCTGGCTGCGCGACTGGCCCAGTTGCAGCTCCGGGATGCGCAGGCTGCCGCTGCGCCGTGGCAGCAGGGTGATGATCCAGCGGGTGCTGGCGCGGGTCTCGCCATCGAGGGTGTGCAGGCTGTTCAGCTGGCGTGTGCCACGCACTTCGAAGTCGCCTTCAAGGGCACGCAGGTCGGGTTTGCCGAACTGGGTCACGTCCTGGCTTTCGAGGGTCAGTTCCAGGCTTTCGCCGGCCTCCAGGCGGGTGCGGTCGACGCTGGCTTGCAGCATGGGCTCGGCCTGGGCCATCAAGGCCCATGAGACACCGAGCAGAAAGACGCCGAAGCGACTCATCGTGGATTGTCCTGATGCAATTGCTGTTCATACCAGAATTTGCGCCGCAGCAGCTCCGCCGGGTTGTCGGGGATCTCCCGCAGCCATTGTTCAAGGGCCTGACGCTGTTCGGCGTCGAGGTTGGTCGACACCGGCCGCTGGGGTGGCACGGTGACGCTGTCGTCGGCGCCCCCCTGGTTGCCGGGTGTGGCCTGGCTGTTGGTGCTGCCTTCGCCGGGTTCTTCGGCGTTGGCGGGTTCGTCATTGCCAGGGGTGCCCTGGGCCGGGCTGCTGGCCGAACTGCTGTTGCCTTCGGTTTCGCTGCCGGGTGTGCCTTGGGTCTCGCTGCTGGCGGGTTGTTCTTCGGCCTTGGCCTCGCGCTGTTGCAGCAACTGCTGGACCAGTGCCTGGTTGTCCAGTGCCGGTTGCAGGTCGGGTTGGCGCTCCAGGGCCTGCTCGTAGGCGTCCAGGGCGGCTTCCAGCTCGCCACTGCGGGCCAGGGCATTGCCTCGATTGTAGTGGTCCGCTGCCGTGTTGCCTTGTGAGAATGCCTGGGCGGCTCCGGCGTAATCGCCGGCCTGGTACAGCGCCATGCCGCGCCACTGTGGATTTTGGAAATGCCGTGCGGCGCTGGCCGGGCGGTTCTGTTCGAGCATGCGCTGGCCCTGCTGGTCGGGGCGCAGCCACAGGTCGTTGAACTCGAAGGCCTGGCTTGGCTGCGGCAAGGCCAGTAACAGGGGCAGGCAGAACAGCCAGCCGCGACGACCGGCGCAGGCCGCCAGCAGTAACAGCGGAATCAGCAGCCAGTAACCCTGGTCGGCCCAGCTGTCCAATTGCAGGGTCTGGCCGTCGCTGCGTGCGGTGCGCGGGGTGTCGAACAGGCCCAGGCCGCGCAGGTCGAGGTCGTCGACCCGGGCATTGCGGTAGCGCCCGCCGGTGCCGCTGACAAATGCCTTGAGGCTGGCGCTGTCCAGGCGCGGCAGCAGAATTCCGCCTTGGTCGTCTTTAAGGAATTCGCCATTGGCTTGTCGCACCGGTGCCCCGTCTCGGCTGCCGATGCCCAGCATCAGCAGGCTCGGGCCCTGGCGGCCGAGGGCCTGCGTGATGCCCTCGCGCTCCGCTGCGCTGAGCGAGGAACCGATCAGCAGCAGGCGCCCTTGCCCCAGGCCGCTCTGGGCCAGCAGGGCCAGGCCTTTTTGCACGGCCAAGTCGGCGCGCTGGCCGGGTTTGGGCATGATCGAAGGGTCGATCGCCTCCAGCAGGTTGCGGGTGGTGCCTAGGTCATCGGACAGTGGCACCAGGGTGTGGGCGGACCCTGCGTAGACGATCAGCGCGGTCTGGCTGTCGTGGCGGCGTTCGAGCAGGTCGAGAACCTTGCGCCGGGCCTGCTCCAGCCGGTTGGGCGGGCTGTCTTCGGCGAGCATCTGTGGGGTCAGTTCGAGCAGGATGACCAGCGGGTCGGCAGGGCGCTGCCGGCTCTCTTCCACGCGCTGCCAGCTGGGCCCGAGCAGGGCCAGCACCACCAGCGTCCACGCCAGGCCCAGCGCCACCCAAGGCAGTTTGCTGGTGCTGCCACTGCCGCCCCCGAGCAGCACGGCGTGGAACGCGGGCGGCAGGATCATCTGCCAACGCCCGGCGCGTTTGCGTCGGTGCCACAGCTTGAACAGCAACCAGCCGAGCAGTGGCACTACCAACAGCCAGAGCGGGCGCAACCATTGTGGCCATAGGTCGATCATCGCCGTTTCCTCAGGCGCAGGCGTTTGAGGCGCTGGCGCCATTCCGGGTGCGGCTGCAGAAAGCGCGGTTTGCGCAGCAGGCGCTGCAAGCGATTGTCTGGCCACTGCACGGCCACCACCAGCAGCACGCTGAGCAACAGTGCCAGGGCCAATGGCCAGGCGTACAAGGCCTTGGCGGTGCGCGCCTGGGTTGGCTGCTGGGCCACTGGCTCCAACTGGTCGAGGGCGTCGCCGATGGCGTTCAGTTCGGCGCCGTCGTGGGCGCGGAAGTAGGCGCCGTGGGTCAGCTCGGCAATTTCCTTGAGCGAGGCTTCGTCCAGGTCCAGGCTCGGGTTGAGGCCCAGCAGGCCGGGCGTGCCGCTGGCCTCGGGGTTGGCGCCGATGCCGATGGTATAGATGCGCACGCCTTCCTGGGCGGCCAGGCGGGCAGCGGTCAGCGGGTGGATCTGCCCGCCGTTGTTGGCGCCGTCGGTGACCAGCACCAGCACGCGGCTTTGTGCCGGGCGTTGGCGCAGGCGCTTGACCGCAAGGCCGATGGCATCGCCGATGGCGGTGTTCTTGCCGGCGATGCCGATCTGCGCTTCGTCAAGGAAGGTGCGCACGGTACGCCGGTCGAAGGTCAGCGGCGCCTGCAGGTAGGCCTGGCTGCCAAACAGGATCAGCCCAACCCGGTCGCCTTCGCGGTCCTGCAGAAAGTCGCCCAGCAGCGCCTTGACCAGGTCGAGGCGGCTGATTTCGTCGTTCTTCCACTGCATGTCGGGGAAGTCCATGGAGCCGGACACGTCCACCGCCACCAGCAGGTCGCGGCCGCTGGCGGCCACTGGTACCGGGTCGCCGAGCCATTGCGGGCGGGCCGCGGCCAACAGCAGCAACAGCCAGATGATGACAAAGGGCGCCTGCTGGCGCCAGGTGGGCAGGTTGAGCCGTGCCCGGCGCCCGGCCAGGCCTTCCAGCTCGTTCAGGAAGCCCACTTTGAGCACCGGCTCGCCACTGTCGGCGGCTGGCAACACCAGGCGTGCCAGCCACGGCAGCGGCAGCAGGGCGAACATCCACGGCCAGGCAAGTTCAAACATGCTTGCGGATCCAGGTTTCGACGGCCTGGCTAAGCCCGACGATGGCTTTGTCGTCGAGCTTGCACTCAGGCTTGTAGGCGCCTTCGACCAGCACCATCCAACGCGTGAGGCCGGCGGCCGGGCAGCGGTTGTCGAGAAACGCCAGCCACTGGCGGCCGTTGAGGGTATGGCTGTTGGCGCCCGGGTAGTGGCTGCGGCACAGGCGCTTGAGCAGGGCATTGATCTGTTGCAGCCAGGCGCCGGCTGGGGCGCCGTCATACGGGCGTGGCAGCTGGGCAAGTTCGGCCAGGGCGGCCACGCGTACCGGGTCGAGCGGTTGCTCGGCGCGCACGATGCGGCGTTTGCGCGGGCGCCAATGGCGTACGCGCCACAGGCCCCAGGCAAGCAGCGGCAGCAAGGCCAGCAATACCCACCAACCCGGTGCCGGTGGCCACAGGCCGACTGCCGGCGGGGCAATCAGCGGTTGCAACTGGTCCAGCGGGGTCATTTGCTGCTCCCCGGGCGCTGGGCGTTCAGGTATTCGCGCAGTTGCTCGATCATCTCGCTTTGCGTACTCAGCGGCATCAGCACTACGCGCAGCTTCTGTGCCATCAGTTCCCAGCGGGCGATACGTGACTCGGCCTGCTGGCGGTAAGCCTGGCGCAAGCTGGCGTCGAGGGTGTCGAGCTCCAGTTGCGCGCTGCGCTGGGCGAAGCGCAGCAGGCCGGCTGCGGGCAGGGCATGATCGAGCGGGTCGGAGACCGGCAGCAGCAGCAGGTCGCAGTGGCGCGAGAGCATGGCCAGGTGCTGTTCGACCTGGTCGGTCAGCGAGCGCTCGTCGCAGATGACGATCGCCAGGCTGCCAGGGCGCAGCACTTCACGCGCCCGGCGCAAGGCCAGGCCCAGGCTGTCGGCCTGGGGCGTGGCTTCGGTGTGCAGCGCCTGGTTGACCTTGGCCATGCGGTTAAGCAGCTGCAGCAGGCTTTGCTTGCTGCGCCGGGGTTTGATTTCGTGGTGTTCGTTGTCGCCAAACACCAGCCCGCCGATGCGGTCGTTGTGGCCCAGTGCCGCCCAGCCGAACAGGGCCGCAGCCTGGGCCGCCAGCACCGACTTGAACATCAGCCCCGAGCCGAAGAACAGCCGCTGGCTCTGTTCGACCAGGATAAAGATCGGCCGCTCGCGTTCTTCATGGAACAGCTTGGTGTGCGGCTCCTGGGTGCGGGCAGTGACCCGCCAGTCGATGTTGCGCACATCGTCGCCAGCCTGGTACACGCGCACTTGGTCGAAGTCCACGCCGCGCCCGCGTAGCTTGGAGTGGTGCAGGCCCACCAGCGGGCTGCGCTGGCCGGGCCGGGAAAACAGCTGGATTTCGCGCACGCGGTGGCGCATGTCGATCAGCTCGGCAAGGCCGATGCGGATGCCGGGTTCGGCCAGCTGCGCGGTGGGCATGGGGTCAGGCAACGGCGACGACGTCGAGGATGCGCTGGACCACGCGGTCCTGGTCGATCCCCGCAGCCTCGGCCTCGAACGACAGGATGATGCGGTGGCGCAGCACATCGAACAGCACTGCCTGGATGTCCTCGGGGCTGACGAAGTCGCGCCCGGCCAGCCAGGCGTGCGCACGCGCGCAGCGGTCCAGCGAGATCGAGCCACGCGGGCTGGCGCCGTAGGCGATCCAGTCGGCCAGTTCGGCGTCGAACTTGGCCGGCGTGCGCGTGGCCATGACCAGTTGCACCAGGTATTCCTCCACGGCATCGGCCATGTACAGGCCGAGGATTTCCTTGCGCGCGGCAAAAATGGCCTGCTGGCTGACCCGGCGCTCGGGCTTGGTCTCGCCGCCCAGTGCCTCGCCGCGGGCCTGCAGCAGGATGCGCCGTTCCACCGCAGCGTCGGGGAAGCCGATTTTTACGTGCATCAGGAAGCGGTCGAGCTGGGCTTCGGGCAGCGGGTAGGTACCCTCCTGCTCGATGGGGTTCTGGGTGGCCATGACCAGGAACAGCGGTGACAGGTCGTACGTGCTGCGGCCCACGCTGACCTGGCGCTCGGCCATGGCTTCGAGCAGCGCCGACTGGACTTTGGCCGGGGCGCGGTTGATTTCGTCGGCCAGCACCAGGTTATGGAAGATCGGCCCCTGCTGGAAGACAAAGCTGCCGGTTTCCGGGCGGTAGATTTCGGTGCCGGTAATGTCGGCCGGCAGCAGGTCGGGGGTGAACTGGATGCGATGGAACTGCGCCTCGATGCCTTCGGCGAGTTCTTTGATGGCTTTGGTCTTTGCCAGCCCGGGGGCACCTTCGACCAGCATATGGCCGTCGGCCAAAAGCACGATCAACAGCCGCTCGACCAGCTTTTCCTGGCCTAGGATCTGGGTGGAAAGAAAGGTGCGCAGCGCGATCAGCGCTTCACGGTGTTCCATCGGCGACGGTTCCTGGTATTGGGCCGCAGGCGCGCTGGGAACAGCTGCCTCGGCAAGGGGTGATACTTTAATCTATCCGGGGGGGTGGCGACCAATGGCGGCTGGCAAATTTATCCAGGCCGTCGGGCGTGGGCTTGTCGACAAGTCCTGCGCAACCTTCGGCGTCGGCTGATAGTCGGCCGCTGTGCCCTGGCGCTTGCTGATGCTCTTTGAGCAAGCAGGACGCAGGATGATGCAAACCCACCGCAGTACCTTCGATACCCCTGTGCCAACGACTTTGCGCGTTGGCGTGTTCTTTGATGGCACCGGCAACAACCTGGGCAATGCCACGGCGGCGGGCCAGGCTGCTGGGCCGCTGGCAGGTACCAGCTATGGCAATGCCTGGAGCAATGTGGCCTTGCTGCATGCGCTGTACCCAGCCCCCGGCAGCCCTGCGCCGGGGGCGATGGCCTTTCTCAAGCTGTATGTCGAGGGCATCGGCACCACCGCGGGGGCGGCGGACTCCAGTTTTGCCTCGGCCACCGGGCGTGGGCGTACCGGCGTCAAGGCGCGCGTCGCCGAGGCCGTGACAATGATTGCCGACCAGTTGCGCGGCTGGTGCTCGGCGTATCCGCAGTCGCGGCTCGCGCGGGTCGAGCTCGACCTGTTCGGGTTCAGCCGTGGCGCCGCTGCCGCCAGGCACCTGGCCAATGTGCTGTGTGATGATGCGAGCAACCTGTTGGGCACCTCGTGTGCTGTGTGCATCAACTTCATTGGCCTGTTCGACACCGTGGCGGCCATCGTCGCGCCGTTGCAGGGGGACTTCGACCCCGCTGACGCTCGCCACGGCGGCTTGCGCCTGGGCCTGGGCAAGGGCATTGCGCGGCACGTGGTGCAATTGGTGGCCGGTGACGAGCGCCGGCATAACTTCCCGCTGGTGCGCAGCGAGGGTGACATTGTCGTGCCGGGCGTGCACTCGAACATTGGCGGGGGCTACCTGCCGTGCATGCAGGAGCAGGTGCTGCTGTGCAAACCGCAGTCGCAGCGGGTGCCTGTGCGCACAAAAGCCGAATGCACCCGTGCCTACTCGGCGGCCAGCGCCTTGCTGACATCGGCGTTTGCTGAGCTGGGGGAACCACGGCCGCGGGTGCTGACCTGGGAGCGGCCGATTGCCGGCGGCAAGCCGGACGAGGCGCAAAAGCAGGTGTATGCAGCGGTTTATCGGGAGAGGGGCGTGGCCGGCCATCTTTCCCGGGTGTACCTGAGCATCATGCGTGAACTGGCAGTGCGTGGTGGGGTGCCGTTTGCCGAGTTGGGCGGCGATGAAGCCCATCGGCTGCCCGATGACTTGCTGGACATCAGCCGCAAGCTGCATGGCTTTGCCTTGGGTTCCCGCCCTGATGTTGGCCTGACCGAGGACGAGCAGCGCCTGCTGCGCGACAAGTACATCCACACCTCGGCGCACTGGAACCCCGTGAAGGGCCTGCGCAACAGCACGCTGGACGTGCTGTTCGTCAATCGGCCTGGCGAAGCGGGGCGGGTGGAGCATGCAGACCCGATGGTGTGATTACGGCTGAGTACGTTTGAACCCTGGGGCGCGCCCGTTCAGTATCGCGTAGGCCAGCAGGCCGATGAGCAAGCCCCAGAAGGCCCCGCCGATACCCAACAGGGTGATGTTGGCGGCGGCTGCAAGAAAGGTGATCAGCGCGGCTTCGCGTGACTTCGCGTCGGCCATTGCACTGGCCAGGCTGGTGCCAATGGTACCCAGCAGCGCAAGGCCGGCGAGGGTGGTGATGAAGGTGGCAGGGAGTGCCATGAACACGCTGGCAAGCGTGACGCCGAATACCCCCACAAGGATGTAGCAGACCCCTGCGGCGATCCCCGCGATCCAGCGTTTGGCCGGGTCTTCATGGGCTTCCTTGCCGGTGCAGATGGCGGCGGTGATGGCCGCGAGGTTGAACGCGTGCGAGCCGAACGGCGCCATGAGCAAGGAGCCCAGGCCGGTGACTGCGACAATCGGGTTGGCGCTGGTCTTGAAACCGTCGTTGCGCAGCACCAGCATGCCGGGCATGTATTGCCCGGTCAGGGTGATCAGGAACAACGGCAGCGCGACGCTGAGGGCCGCATTGAGGGTAAAGGCCGGGGCAGTGAACACCGGTGTCGCGATTTCCAGCGTCAGTTGCGAAAGGCCGGCCTGCCCCTGGATCAGCAGGTAAGCAAGGCCAAGGACGAGGATGCCTACGACTGCGTAACGGGCAGTAAAGCGTTTGAACACCGCGTACGCCACGATGAGCAACCCGGCCAGCACCGGGTCGACCGACAGGCCGGCAAACGCGCCAATGCCGAACTGTAAAAGAATGCCGGCCAGCAGCCCTGCCGCGACCCCGCCAGGGATGATCCGGACCAGCCTTTCGAAGTACCCGGTCAGGCCCAGCACTACGAAGCCGGCAGCGGACAGCAGGTACGCGCCAATGGCCTCGGCATAGGGCACGCCGGCCAGTGCCGTGACCAGAAACGCGGCAGCCGGGGTGGACCAGGCCGTTATCAAGGGTTCACGGCTGTACCAGGACAAGACAAGCCCGGTGATACCTACCCCGATCGACACCGCCCAGACCCATGACGAGGTCAGCTCCGGGCTTAGCCCGGCGACCTTGGCTGCCTGGAACACCAGGATGAACGTGCCGCCGTAGTTGACGATGACCGAAACCAACCCGGCGATGGCGGGGTGCAGGATGTCGGTCAGCCCAAGCGATGCCGATGGGTGTTGAGCAGGCGTTGTCACAAGTGGCCTCCGTGCTTATGTGATTGAGGGGTCCCTCTGCGCGTGTTCGCGCAGAACGATGGTCGCCAGCGTGGCGCACGCCGTGTAGGAGCAGCCTTGTGCTGCGAAGAGGCCGGTGACAACACCGTGAATAGTCGCAGCTATTACGGCCCTCTTCGCAGCGCAAGGCTGCTCCTACACGGTGCTGCTAGGTGCGGGCAGCTGAAGCGTCCAGCAAGCCTTTCAGGTAGGCACTGCCTTCAGCATCCAGCGGTTGCAGCGGCAGGCGCGGCGCCCCCACGTCCAGGCCAAGCATTTTCAGCCCGGCCTTGATGGTGGTGGGCAGGCCGCGCTGGGTGATGTACGCCAGCAACGCGTACTGTTGGTAGAACAGTGCCCGTGCTTCAGCCAGCTCGCCCTTCTGCACGGCGTCCCACAACGCCAGGTTCAGTGCGGGGATCAGGTTCGGCGCTGCGGTGCACCAGCCGGCGGCGCCGGCAACCAGGGCTTCCAGGGTGAGCGGGTTGCAGCCGTTGTAGAACGCCACCTTGCCATCGGTCGCGGTGTACAGGCGGTGCATGCGCTGAATGTCGCCGGTGCTTTCCTTGACCATGGTCACATTGGCCACCTCGTCGAGGATGCGCAGGATCAGCTCCACCGACAGGTCGGTGCCGCTGGTGCCCGGGTTGTTGTACAGCATGATCGGGATGTCGATTGCCGCGCCGACCGCCTTGTAGTGGTCGACCACCTCAGTCTCGGTCAACTTCCAGTAGGAGATGGGCAACACCATCACCGCCGTGGCCCCGCACGCCTGGGCCAGGCGGGCGCGCTGCACGGTACGTGCGGTAGTCAGGTCAGAGACGCTGACCACGCTGGGTACGCGGCCAGCGATTTTCTCGAGGCTGTAGCGCACCACCGCTTCCCACTCGGCCTCGGACAGGTAGGCACCTTCGCCCGTGCTGCCCAGCGGGGCGATGGCGTGCACGCCGGCCTGGATCAGGCTGTCGATGGATGTGCCCAGGGCGGCTAGATCGACCGAGCCGTCTGCCGCGAAGGGAGTGATGGTGTAGCCGATGACGCCGCGAATTACAGGTGTAGACATGACCAGGCACCTTTGCCGTTGTTCAGGAAGGGGGACAGCTGCAATCAGCCCAGGCATTCGCCATGGGCACGCAAGGCTCGGCGCGCGTAATAGCTGAACGCGGCGCCATGGCGTTTTGGCGTGGAAATCCAGTCATGGGCTTCTTTGCCAAGTGCTTCGGGGATGGGGCGGATTTCACCGGCGCCCATGGCCAGCAACTGCATCCTCGCCGCACGTTCGAACAGCAGGGCGAGCACGCAGGCTTCTTCGATCGAGCGGCCGGCGATCAGCAGGCCATGGTGGGAAAGCAGAATCGCCCGCTTGTCGCCGATGGCACTGGCGATGATCTCGCCTTCTTCGTTGCCCACCGGCACGCCTGGCCATTCCTTGAGGAAGGCGCAATCGTCGAACAGCGGGCAGAGGTCCATGTGCGAGATGGCCAGCGGCACTTCGAGCATCGACAAGGCGGCGCTGTGCAGCGGGTGGGTATGGATGATGCAGTTGACGTCAGGGCGTGCGCGGTACAGCCAGCTGTGGAAGCGGTTGGCGGGGTTGGCCATGCCCTGGCCTTGCAGCACCGTCAGGTCTTCGTCCACGACCAGCAGGTTGGAGGCCGAGATCTCGTCGAAGCCCAGGCCAAGCTGTTGCGTGTAATAGGTGCCAGGTTCTGCAGCGCGTGCGGTGATCTGCCCGGCCAGGCCCGAATCGTGGCCGCCGTCGAACAGAATCCGGCAGGTCAGTGCGAGCTTCTGCCGCGGGGTGTAGGTGTTGTCGGCCAGCGCAGTCAGCATTTGCTGTTGGGCACGTTTGACGAGCTGGTCCTTGGGGGTCTGCATGGTCGTGGTCACAGTGGGGTACCTGCACGGGATAAGGGCGATGACGTCCTGGTTGCCGTGGCTGGCTTGAGGACACACGCCGATCTTAATGACACTTTGTGTCATATGCAAGCGAAGTGTCATCGCGCCATGGCTCACCCCATGACGACCTGCGCAGGTATCCCTTACACGTGCTTGGCGGTGGCCTCTTTTTCCAGAATCCTCGCCCCTGCACCGTCCTTGCCCAGCACATCCTCGGGGTTGCGCAGCGGGCAGTCTTCCAGCGACAGGCAGCCGCAGCCAATGCAGTTGTCCAGGCTGTCGCGCAACGCTTCCAAGGTGCGGATGCGTGCGTTCAGGTCTTCTCGCCAGGCCGATGACATCTCACCCCACTGCGCTGCCGTGAGTTTGCTGTTCGGCGGGTAGCGGCCCAGGGCACGCTTGATGACCTCGAGGGGGATACCCGTGCGCTGCGCCACCTTGATGATGGCAATGGTGCGCAACACCAGCGCGGGGTAACGCCGCTGGTTGCCGGCGGTGCGCGTGCCGGCGATCAGCCCCTTGGATTCGTAGAAGTGCAGGGCGGATACCGCAACGCCACTGCGCTTGGCGACTTCGCCGACAGTCAGCAGCCGCGTGCTGTTGGTGGATGATTTGGCTGTCACACCTGTTGACCTCAAGTTAAGTTGAGCTCTTATAGTCCTGCCCGATCTTTCCTGCAACCACCCCGCTGATCGGAGCAAGGCATGAACAAAAGGATGTTACTGGCCATGACTGTCGCCGCTGTCGGTGCCTTGGTCGGCGCCTACGCATTGACGGGCAGTAGGGTAGCGGCCCAACAGGCCGCGGCATGGCCGGTCACCAAAGTTGCGCTGGCCACTGCCGAGCCGGTCGACCTGGCGCGGCAACGTTTTGCATCGGGGGAGCTGGAGGCGGTCAATCAGGTGCAGGTCGCGGCCGAGGTGGCAGGGCGCATCACCCACATCGCCTTCGCGTCGGGGCAGGCTGTGCGTGCCGGGCAGTTGCTGGTACAGCTCAACGATGCGCCCGAACAGGCCCAGCGCGTGCAACTGCGGGCGAAGCTGCGCAATGCCCAGGTCGCGGCGCAGCGGGCCAGTAAGTTGCGCGCGCTGAATGCCGTTTCGCAAGAGCTGCTGGATAACGCGAGCACAGCGGTGGATGTGGCCGCGGGTGAGCTGCAGCATGTCGAAGCGCTGATCGCGCAAAAAGCCATACGCGCGCCGTTTGCAGGCAATGTGGGTATCCGCCGTGTTCACCAGGGCCAGTACCTGGGCGCTGGCGAGGCGATTGCCAGCCTGACGGATACACGCCAGTTGCACGTCAATTTTTCCCTCAGCGAACAGGCGGCCCCCGAAGTGACTGTCGGGCAGCTGCTGGAACTGACCGTCGATGCTGTGCGCGGGCGGGCGTTTCAGGCACGGGTAGTGGCGGTCGATCCGCTGGTCAGCAAGTCACGCCTCGTCCAGGTGCAGGCTGCCCTGCCGAACCTGGATGGGCAGCTGCAGCCGGGCATGTATGCCGGGGTCCGTCTGCCTGCCGCGCAGCCGTCGAGGGTGCTGGCCGTGCCGGAAACGGCGATCACCTACACCGCCTACGGGCAGACGGTGTTCATTGCCAGGCAGGATCAGCAGGGCGTCATCAGCGTCAACCGGGTACCGGTAACGACCGGTGAGCGCTGGCAGGGGCGTGTGGAAGTCACCTCGGGCCTCGCGCCGGGCGACAGGGTGGTGGTTTCCGGCCAGCTGAAATTGAGTGATGGCATGCAGGTCGAGCAGGTCGCAGAAGACAGCCTGCTGGACGTGGCAGGGGGGCAGCAACCGTGAACTTCACCGATACCTTCGTGCGTCGTCCCGTGCTGGCGCTGGTGGTCAGCAGCCTGATCGTGCTGATGGGGCTGTTCGCCCTGGGCAAGTTGCCGGTGCGCCAGTACCCCTTGCTGGAGAGCGCGACGATCACCATCAGTACCGACTACCCCGGCGCCTCCGCCGAACTCATGCAAGGCTTTGTGACCCAGCCGATCAGCCAGGCGGTTTCTTCGGTTGAGGGCGTTGACTTCATGTCGTCATCATCGTTGCAGGGGCGCAGCCTGATTACCCTGCGCATGCTGCTCAACCGAGACTCGACCCAGGCGCTGGCCGAGACCATGGCCAAGGTCAACCAGGTGCGCTACCGCTTGCCCGAAAAAGCCTACGACCCGGTGGTGGAGCTGTCTGCAGGTGACTCCACGGCGGTGGCGTATGTCGGCTTCTCCAGCCAGACCCTGTCCATCCCAGAACTCAGTGACTACCTGTCGCGGGTGGTTGAGCCGCTGCTTTCGGGGATCGACGGCGTGGCCAAGGTGCAGACCTTCGGCGGGCAGAGCCTGGCCATGCGCCTGTGGCTCGACAGCGAGCAGATGGCCGGGCGCGGGGTGACGGCTGCCGACGTCGCACAAGCGGTGCGGGCCAATAATTACCAGGCCACCCCAGGGCAGGTGCGCGGGCAGTTCGTGCTGGCCGATATCCAGGTCGACACCGACCTGACCCGCGTCGAGGACTTCCGTGACCTGATCATCCGCAACGACGGCACCGACCTTGTGCGCCTGCGTGATGTGGGCACTGTCGAACTGAGCGCGGCGGCCACCCGCACCAGTGCCACCCTGGATGGCAAACCCGCTGTGCACTTGGGGTTGTTCCCCACGCCATCGGGTAACCCGCTGGTCATCGTCGACGGCATTCGCGAATTGTTGCCGCAGATCCAGCAAACGCTCCCGCCCGGCGTGAAGGTGGCGCTGGCCTATGAGACTGCGCGTTTCATCGAGGCTTCGATCGAAGAAGTGTTGCGCACGCTGGTGGAAGCGATGCTGATCGTCGTGCTGGTGATCTGGGTGTGCCTGGGGTCACTGCGCAGCGTGGCGATCGCGGTGGTGGCCATTCCGTTATCGATGCTGGGTGCAGCGGGGTTGATGCTGGCGTTCGGCTTCAGCCTCAACCTGTTGACCTTGCTGGCGATGGTGCTGGCCATCGGCCTGGTGGTGGACGATGCCATCGTGGTGGTGGAGAACGTGCACCGTCACATTGAAGAAGGGCAAACACCGGTGGCGGCGGCGTTGGCCGGTGCACGCGAAATCGCAGGGCCGGTGATCGCCATGACGCTGACCCTGGCCGCCGTGTACGCACCCATCGGCTTGATGGGTGGCCTGACCGGCACGTTGTTCCGTGAATTTGCCTTGACCTTGGCGGGGGCGGTGATCGTTTCGGGTGTCGTTGCACTGACCTTGTCGCCGGTGATGAGTTCGTTGCTGCTCAAACCCGGGCAGCAGGATGGGGCCATGGCCTATCTCGCCGAAAGGGTGTTCGCTGCGCTCACAGCGGCCTATGCCCGGGCCTTGGCGTTTACCTTGGCGCGGCGCTGGCTCAGTGCTGGTGTGGCCCTGCTGGTTTGCCTGAGCCTGCCCTGGCTGTACCTGTTGCCGCAGCGCGAGCTCGCACCGCCGGAGGACCAGGCGGCCGTGCTGACGGCAATCAAGTCGCCGCAACAGGCGAGCCTGGACTACGTCGAGCGCTTTGCCAGCAAACTCGATCAGGTGATGAAATCGATTCCCGAAACCACCGACACCTGGATCATCAACGGCACCGACGGGACGGCGGCCAGCTTCGCTGGCATCAACCTCAGTGCATGGCAGCAGCGCGAGCGCTCTGCCGCGCAAATCCAAGCGCAGCTGCAACAGGCGGTCGCGGACATCGAGGGCAGCAGCATTTTCGCCTTCCAGGTGGCGTCGTTACCAGGTTCCAGTGGTGGCTTGCCGGTACAGATGGTGTTGCGCAGTGCCCAGGATTACCCAGTGCTGTACCAGACCATGGAAGTGCTCAAGCAGCGCGCCCGCGAGAGCGGTTTGTTCAGCGTGGTGGACAGCGACCTGGACTACAACAACCCGGTGGTCAAGGTCAGCATCGACCGCGCCAAGGCCGCCAGCCTGGGGATCAGCATGCAGGACATCGGCGAGTCGCTGGGCGTGCTGGTGGGCGAGCAGTACCTGAACCGCTTTGCCCTGTTCGGCCGCGCCTATGACGTGATCCCGCAAAGCATCCAGGACCAGCGCCTGACCCCGTCGGCCCTGAACCGCCAGTACGTGCGGGCCGAAGATGGCAGCCTGGTGCCGTTGTCCACGGTGGTGCGCCTGGACCTGCAGGTCGCGCCTAACCGCCTTTTGCAATTCGACCAGCAGAACGCAAGCACCCTGCAGGCCATCCCCGCGCCCGGTGTCTCGATGGGCAAGGCGGTGGCATTTCTGCAGCAGCTTGCCGCCGAGCTGCCGCCCGGTTTCAGCCATGATTGGCAATCGGAGTCGCGCCAGTATGTGCAGGAAGGCTTTGCCCTGATGTGGGCCTTTCTTGCGGCCTTGGTGGTGATCTACCTGGTGCTGGCCGCGCAGTATGAAAGCCTGGTGGACCCGCTGATCATCTTGGTGACCGTACCGTTGTCGATCTGCGGCGCGTTGCTGCCGCTGGCGCTGGGCTGGGCTACGTTGAACATCTACACGCAGATTGGCTTGGTCACGCTGATCGGGCTGATCAGCAAGCACGGCATCCTGATGGTGGAGTTCGCCAACGAGATTCAGGTGCGAGACAACCTTGACCGTGCGGCGGCCATTATGCGCGCCGCGCAAATTCGCCTGCGCCCGGTGTTGATGACCACGGCGGCGATGACCTTCGGTGTGATACCGCTGTTATTTGCCAGTGGCGCAGGGGCGAACAGCCGCTTTGGGCTGGGTGTGGTGATCGTCTGCGGCATGTTGATCGGCACGCTGTTCACCTTGTTCGTGCTGCCGGCGATTTACACCTGGCTGGCGCGAGATCACCGGCTGACCACCCTGCGTAAACAGCAACTGGCAGACGCCGAGCGGAGCGTTGGGGTGAGTGTGCCTTGAGTGATCATCCGGCGCCGCATTGCATGGCACCGGCTTCGCCGGTGCTTGCGGGGCAATCCCGCTCTCATCCAACACATAACTAATTGATTTAGTAGGGACCTGTGGGAGCTGGCTTGCCGGCGATCACCGGCAAAGCCGGTGCCCTACACCGCGGTGCCTGCATCGCCGGCAAGCCGGCTCCCACAGGATTGTGGGCTCGCTTGCGATGTTTGTTCTCTGCGTGACAGCCCAGCCCAGAGGAACAGTCGCGCAGATGCCCGCTAAGGCGCGTTCTGGTTTAAGGTGCGCGTAGGCCAAAATGGACTCTCACTGGAAGGACACGACACTGATGGACACTGCTTTTTCACCCGTCGCCGAGCGCCTGCACAATCGCCGATTCGCGGTAGCGAACAATGCACAAGGGCTCTCCGGTGCCGGCACGGTCTTTCATTACGTTGTCGATGGAAGCGCCATAACCAGCCACTATCAGGGCGGCAGGATCCGGATTGGCAATCAGGTAGGCCGTGTTACAGGCCCCGACACGATCGAGCTTCTTTTTCAGTGTTTGACCACCGAAGGTGAAATGCTGGCCGGCTGGTCGCGCGGTACGGTGGGGCTCGATCAAGCCGGTCGCACCACGCTGCACTTCGTTTGGGGCTGGTTGTCGGGGGCGACGGGGGGTGGCGAATCCCGCTACGTCGAGCTCGTCGAGTAGCAGCAGCCCCCCCGCAGCACTCACTTGCCGCTGATCACCCGGGTCCACAGCCGGGTGCTCAAGCGCATGCCTGCCGGTGACAGGGTCTGGATCGGGAACAGCGTATCCAGCACGGCCTGGGGTGGGTACACCGCCGGGTTGTCACGCAGCGCCGCGTCTACAAAGGGTAATGACGCCGCATTGCCATTCGGGTACTTCACCGCGTTGCTGATATGCGCCATGACCTGGGGGTCGAGCAGGTAGTTCAGGTAGGCATAGGCCGCGTCCAAGTGTGGCGCAGCTTTGGGAATCACCACCATGTCCACCGCCACCGTCGAGCCTTCACGGGGAATGCTGTAGCCCAGGTGCACGCCGTTGTTCGCCTGTTGCGCGCTGTTCATCGCTTGCAGCACATCGCCGCTGAAACCGATCGCAACGCAGATGTTGCCGTTGGCCAGGTCGCTGACGTACTTGGATTGGTGGAAGTAGCTGATGGAAGGGCGGATAGCCATCAGCGCCGCCTCGGCTTTTTTCAGGTCTTCAGGGCGCTGGCTGTGGGGGTCGAGCCCTAGCACCTTGAGGGTGATCGGCAACACCTGCGTCGGGTTGTCGAGGAACGCCACGCCACAGGCGCTCAGCTTACGGATGTTGTCCGGGTTGAACAGCATCTGCCAGGACTGAGTGACATCGGCAGTGCCGAAGATGGCCTTGATCTTGTCGACGTTGTAGCCGATACCCGTGGTCACCCACATGTAGGGGATGGCATGGCGGTTGCCGGGGTCGCTGGTTTCCAGCAACTGCATCAGCTTGGGGTCAAGGTTGTGCCAGTTGGGCAGCTTGCTGCGATCGAGTTCCTGGATGGCACCGGCCTTGATCAGCCTGGGCAGAAAATGGTTGGACGGGCTGACCAGGTCATAGCCGCTGCCGCCGGTCATCAGCTTGGCCTCGGTCGTCTCGTTGCTGTCGATAAGGTCGTAGGTGGGCTGGATGCCTGTGCGGCGGGCGAACTCTGCCAAGGTGTCATCGGCAATGTAGCCGCTCCAGTTGGCGATGTTCACCGATTCGGCGGCCTGGGCCGTCAGGCTGAACAGCGCCGCGGACAGCACGGCCATGCAGGTACGTTTCATCATCTTGCCCTCTGTTGTTGTAAGTGTGCGCAAGTGCTCATGGCGGTCAACGTTCTAGCCGCGCGCGGCGTACTTCCCAGGCCATGCGCAGGGACGCGCCGATATCGAAGAACGGGCGTGGCGGCAGGTAACCGGGTTGGGCCTGGCCAAGCACGTCGCTGAGCAGCGTTGACGACGATGCGCTGGCCATGTCGACCAGCAGCCTGCCCCACAAGGTGCCGCGGGCGACCCCCGAGCCGTTGCAGCCGGCCACGGCATGCAGCCCTTCGTCGATCCGCGCGAAGCACGGCTCGCCAGAACGGGTGCCGCTCAGGTGGCCGGTCCAGGTGAATTCGAGGTCCTTGGCGGACAGCCCGGGGAAGCGCTTTTCCAGGCCTTGCAGATGCTGCTGTCGGCGGGCCTGCAACTGCGCGCCATTGAGGTCGCGCTGGCGGTATTCCACCGTGTTGCGAATCAGCAGCCGTCGACCTGGCAGCAGGCGCAGGGTAGCGCCGCCCGGCAAGGTCGACAGCACGCCCCAGGTGTGGTCGCCGAACTGGCTTTGCCAACGCGCCTCGGTCAGTGGGCGGGTGATGCTGGCGCTCAGTTCCAGCGGGAAGGTGCCGCTGTGGTGCACGCCCACTCTGGGCAAGAATGCGCCGACGCAGGCCAGTACCTGGGGGGCATTGATCACGCCGGCTTCGGTTTTGGCTTGCCAGCCACGCCCGGCACGGCGCAGGCTCAGTACCGCACTGTGCTCGTACACCTCCACCGCCTTGGGCAGGCTGTCTGCAAGGCCCCGTACATACTTCGCCGGTTGCAGCAAGGCGTTGCCCCCAGCGCAATGGATGGCGCGGGTATAAAAGCCGCTGCCAAGGCGCTGCTGCAGCGCTTGGCCTTCCAGATAGCGTGCTTGGGCGCCTACGGCCTCCAGTGTGTGCATCACGGCCTCGGCCTGCTGCAGGTGCGCGGGTCGATGCACGGCGAAGTGATAGCCACCGTCGTCGTACTCGCAGGCGATGCCCAGCTCGCCAATGCGCTGGCGCACTTCCCGAGCAGCGGCCACGCCAATGCGCGACGCCACTTCAAAACCTGCAAACCCAGGGTTGCCGAGCAGTTCGTTGGGTGAGGGCAGTTCATGGCTGACGGCAAAGCCCGAGTTGCGTGCCGAAGCCCCCTGGGCTACCCGCTGCCGGTCAAGCAGGACGATACGTTGCCCCGGGAAGCGTGCCGCCAGTGTGTGGGCCGCGGCGAGGCCGGTGATGCCACCGCCGATGATCAGCCAGTCGCAGGTGTGCTGGCCTTCGAGGCGCGGGTGGGGGGCAGACTCGCCTGCCAGCGCGATCCATCCACAGCGGTTGTCGATTGCCATCAGCTTCTCCACAATCAATGCGCACGGGTTATCGGTGTTCGTTGTCAGTGCGCGTTCAAGGCTTAATCTACGAGGGCTGTGGCCGTGTTTCTAACGCTAATATTTCATTCAGCTATTCTTTAAACGCATGGATAAAATCTTTCGTGTGCCCTCGCTTCATGCACTCCAGGCGCTCATTCACGTGGCGGACAGCAGCAGCTTTACCGAGGCTGCCCGGCAGTTGCACCTGACCCAGAGCGCGATCAGCCGCCAGGTTCAGCAGTTGGAGGAGCATTACGGGGTGGCGCTGTTCGACCGCACCAGCCGCAAGGTGGCGCTGACGGAGCACGGCCGTGATGTCTATGCGGTGGCGTGCGAAACGCTGAACGATCTGCGCGCCCTGGCGCAGCGGCTTTCGCCAGCGCCCGTGGACCGGCCGTTTCGCATTCGCATCTTCGTGTCACTGGCGGTGCGCTGGTTGCTGCCGAGGTTGAGCAGCTTTTATGCGCTGAACCCGGCGTTGTGCCTGTCCATCGAAACGGTTAGCGGGGAGGTGGTGGAAACCAGCGGCGATTGCGATGCCTATGTACTGTATTTGCGCGATGGCCTTGATGATCGGCCGCTGACGGTGTTGTTCGATGAGTACCTGGTCCCGGTCTGCGCGCCGCGCCTGAGCGACGGACAGTTACCGCCACGCTCGCTGGAAACGCTGGGTGATCATGCCTTGATCCATGGCTCGACCGCGCGCCACGAGTGGAACCTGTGGTTGCAAGCGCATCAGGATCGCCCCGAGCGCAGTTACAAACACCTGATGTTCAACCTTGACGACCTGGCGTTGGATGCCGCTGCCCGCGGCTTGGGCGTGGCCATGACGGACCAGGTGCTGGCGCACGACGCGCTGGCCCGGGGGGATTTGATCGTGCCGTTTGGCGAGCCGCTGAAGACTGGCGGCGTGTATGCACTGTGGTTGCGCGATAGCGGGGCGGCGCACCCGGCTTGCACGGCGGTGTTGCAGTGGTTTGAGGCGCAGTTGGAGCGGACACGACGAGCTAATTACGGATTGCAGGATCGTCAGGGGTGAAAGCTTATGGCTCTGCATGCACCCATAGTCAGGCTATGTAGGTCATTTCCGAAACACGCTCCGATTCCCTTTATCCCGTTGCACGCTGCACGTTGGGAATTTAGTCTCGCTCTTTCCGCGTCGCGTCGCACAGCACATACCACGCATCAGGATGGCGTTTGTGTGTGTTGATTTGCGTGTGATTTTACGCAATATTGTGTGTTGTCGATTCGGGGGAGCCGCTGCATCTCCTCCCGTCTCCCTTACTCTCTGGAGGCAATGCAGCAAACCGATGGGAGCAAGCATGCGATGGCTGGACTAATGACCAGAGCTGAGCAGGCGGTGTCTGCTACGGCAATGGCTAGAACGTTTGGAGCGCGTTTAAAGGAAGTGACGAGCGGGGATGCAACCCACCTCGTTATTTTCAAGGACAATGAGCCGGCTGCTGTGCTGATAGGTGTTGAGGCCTACCAAGCCATGCAGGACGAGCTCGAAGATCTACGCGCCGAACGGCTGGCTGCCGAGCGCCTACTCAGCCTGAAAGAGGAAAATAGCGTGAGCCTTGAAGACATGGAGGCTCGCTTCAGGTAGGAACGCGATGATCTGGACTGTCAGGTTTCACCCTGAGGTAGAAAATGACCTTCAGCAGCTTGGGCGCGCGGAGGCACAAAGAGTCCTCAGAGTGGTGCGTGAGCGTATCGCAGGAGGCGAGCCTGACAAGCTAGGCAAGCCCCTTAGGGGCGTGCTGGCGGGTTGCCGCAGAATTCGCACAGGCGATGTGCGCATTGTCTATCGAATTAACGGCACCGAGATCGTTTTGGTTCTCTGCATAGGTGCCAGGCGCGACGATGAAGTGTACGAAGCTGCCTACAAACGTGTGTAAACCCTAAGTCCCGCTTCGGCGGGGTTTAGGGTTTCCTGCTTGGGAAATGACAGCCCTCAAACCTCGCAGACAAACGTCCCCGTCCCCTCAAGAATGTTCTGCAGCGTCTCCTTCACCTCGTCCATGTCGCTCAGTTCGCTGGTCAGGATGATCTCCAGCGCTTCATCCCCCCTCAGCGCATCGCGGTCCCCGGCCGCCACTTCGATCAGCAGGCGCTGCGCGCTCAGGGTCACTTTCAGCCCGTCAAGCGTCGACGGCTCGTCATCCAGGGTCAGGTCGACCGTGTCTTCATCCGGATAGCGGGTAAGCAGGAACATCTGACCCTTGTCGCTGTGGCAGCAGAGGGTTGCCATGTTGTCTTCCTCGTCATCGCAAGGGGTGGCGAAGAGCAGGGCGGTCTTGATTTGCATGGACAGGCTCGGGTCAAAGGAAACGGAAGGGAATTCTGACAGTCTTGCACGTATCCATAAACGTAAAGTTACCCCCCCTTGACCGAAATTGTCGCAGCGCTGCAAGCGTTGGTGACTACTCAGTCGTTAAGCTTCGGCGAGCCCTGGGCGTGCTGTGCACGTCCAACGCCTGGTTATAACCGTCCGCCATGCCACGGGTTGGCTATCGTTGATCCGTACACGGCGCACGCGAGCGACGCTTCAATTATTACAAAGCCCAAGCGGAGTACCACAGATGGCGTTTTTCACCGCAGCCAGCAAGGCCGACTTCCAGCATCAACTGCAAGCGGCTCTGGCGCAGCACATCAGCGAACAGGCACTGCCACAAGTGGCGCTGTTCGCCGAACAGTTCTTCGGCATCATCTCTATGGACGAACTCACCCAGCGCAGGCTTTCCGACCTGGCTGGCTGTACCCTTTCTGCCTGGCGCATCATCGAGCGCTTCGACGCCGAACAACCTCAAGTGCGGGTGTACAACCCTGATTACGAACGCAACGGCTGGCAGTCGACCCACACCGTGGTCGAGGTGCTGCACCACGACCTGCCCTTCCTGGTCGACTCGGTGCGCACCGAGCTCAACCGCCGGGGCTACAGCATCCACACCCTGCAAACCACGGTACTGAGCGTACGCCGCGGTGCCAAGGGCGAGCTGCTGGAGCTGCTGCCCAAGGGTACCCACGGCGAAGGCGTGCGCCATGAGTCGCTGATGTACCTGGAGATCGACCGCTGCGCCAACGCCGCTGAACTGACGGTGCTGGCCCGTGAAATCGAACAAGTGCTGGCCGAAGTGCGGGTGGCGGTCGCCGATTTCGAACCGATGAAGGCCAAGCTGCGCGAAGTCGTGGCGCTGGTGGAACAGACTGCGTTCGGCCCGGCGCAGCATGACAAAGGCGAGGTGAAGGCGTTTCTCGAGTGGCTGCTGGACAACCATTTCACCTTCCTCGGCTACGAAGAATTCACCGTCCAGGGCGGCAGCGATGGCGGCCAGATGGTCTACGACGAACAGTCGTTCCTCGGCCTGCCACGGCGCCTGCGCGTGGGGCTGACGCCTGAAGAGCTGCGTATCGAAGATTACGCCGTAGCCTACCTCAACGAGCCGCTGCTGCTGTCCTTCGCCAAGGCCGCGCTGCCCAGCCGCGTGCACCGCCCGGCCTACCCGGACTACGTGTCGATCCGCCAGCTGGACGCGGATGGCAAGGTGGTCAAGGAACACCGCTTCATGGGCTTGTACACCTCCTCGGTGTATGGCGAGAGCGTGCATGCCATCCCGTACATTCGGGTCAAGGTGGCCGAAGTCGAGCGCCGTTCGGGCTTCGACCCCAAGGCCCACTTGGGCAAGGAACTGGCCCAGGTGCTCGAAGTGCTGCCGCGCGACGACCTGTTCCAGACCCCGATCGACGAGCTGTTCAGCACGGTCATGGCCATCGTGCAGATCCAGGAGCGCAACAAGATTCGCGTGTTCCTGCGCAAAGACCCTTACGGCCGCTTCTGCTACTGCCTGGCCTACGTGCCGCGCGAGGTCTACTCCACCGAAGTGCGGCAGAAGATCCAGCAGGTGCTGATGGAGCGCCTCAAAGCCAGCGACTGCGAGTTCTGGACCTTCTTCTCCGAATCGGTACTGGCGCGCGTGCAGCTGATTTTGCGGGTCGACCCGAAGAACCGCATCGACATCGACCCGCAGCAGCTGGAAAACGAAGTGATCCAGGCTTGCCGCTCGTGGCAGGACGATTACTCGACCCTGGTGGTAGAAAACTTCGGCGAAGCCCAAGGCACCAACATCCTGGCCGACTTCCCCAAAGGCTTCCCGGCGGGCTACCGCGAGCGCTTCGCGGCGCACTCGGCCGTGGTCGACCTGCAGCATGTGCTGGGGCTGTCTGAAAGCAAGCCGCTGGCCATGAGCTTCTACCAGCCGCTGACCCAGGTCGGCGAGCGTACCCTGCATTGCAAGCTGTACCACGCCGACACCCCGCTGGCGCTGTCCGATGTCTTGCCGATTCTGGAAAACCTCGGTTTGCGCGTGCTTGGCGAGTTCCCGTATCGCCTGCGCCACGCCAATGGCCGTGAGTACTGGATCCATGACTTCGCCTTCACCTACAGCGAAGGCCTGAGCCTGGATATCCAGCAGCTCAACGACACCCTGCAGGACGCCTTCATCCACATCGTCCGCGGCGATGCCGAGAACGACGCCTTCAACCGCCTGGTGCTGACCGCCGGCCTGCCGTGGCGCGATGTGGCGCTGCTGCGTGCGTATGCCCGTTACCTCAAGCAGATCCGCCTGGGCTTCGACCTGGGCTATATCGCCAGCACCTTGAACAACCACACCGGTATCGCCCGTGAACTGACCCGGTTGTTCAAGACCCGCTTCTACCTGGCGCGCAAACTGACCCAAGACGACCTGGACGACAAGCAGCAGCGTCTGGAGCAGGCGATCTTGGCGGCGCTGGACGATGTTCAGGTGCTCAACGAAGACCGCATCCTGCGTCGCTACCTGGACCTGATCAAGGCCACCCTGCGCACCAACTTCTACCAGCCCGATGCCAACGGCCAGAACAAGTCGTACTTCAGCTTCAAGTTCAACCCCAAGCTGATCCCCGAGCTGCCAAAGCCGGTACCCAAGTTCGAGATCTTCGTTTATTCGCCACGGGTCGAAGGTGTGCACCTGCGCTTCGGCAACGTCGCCCGTGGCGGCCTGCGCTGGTCGGACCGCGAGGAAGACTTCCGCACCGAGGTGCTCGGCCTGGTCAAGGCCCAGCAGGTGAAGAACTCGGTCATCGTGCCAGTCGGCGCCAAAGGCGGCTTCCTGCCGCGCCGCCTGCCCCTGGGTGGCAGCCGTGACGAGATCGCTGCCGAAGGCATTGCCTGCTATCGCATCTTCATTTCTGGCCTGCTCGACATCACCGACAACCTCAAGGACGGGGGCGTGGTGCCGCCGGCCAACGTGGTGCGGCACGATGAAGACGATCCGTACCTGGTGGTGGCCGCCGACAAGGGCACCGCGACGTTCTCGGACATCGCCAACGGCATCGCCATCGACTACGGCTTCTGGCTGGGCGACGCCTTTGCCTCGGGCGGCTCGGCCGGCTATGACCACAAGAAGATGGGCATCACTGCCCGTGGTGCCTGGGTGGGCGTGCAGCGCCACTTCCGCGAGCGCGGCATCAACGTGCAGGAAGACCCGATTACCGTGATCGGCGTCGGCGACATGGCCGGCGACGTGTTCGGCAATGGCTTGCTGATGTCCGACAAACTCAAGCTGGTGGCGGCGTTCAACCACCTGCACATCTTCATCGACCCGAACCCGGAGCCGGCCAACAGCTTCGCCGAGCGCAAGCGCCTGTTCGACCTGCCGCGTTCGGCCTGGAGCGACTACGACACCAGCATCATGTCCGAAGGCGGCGGGATCTTCCCGCGCAGTGCCAAGAGCATTGCCATCAGCCCGCAGATGAAAGAACGCTTTGCCATCGAAGCCGACCGCCTGACCCCGACCGAGCTGCTCAATGCACTGCTCAAGGCGCCAGTCGACCTGCTGTGGAACGGCGGCATCGGCACTTATGTCAAGGCCAGCAGCGAGAGCCACGCCGATGTCGGCGACAAGGCCAACGACGCCCTGCGCGTCAACGGCAACGAGCTGCGCTGCAAGGTGGTGGGCGAGGGCGGCAACCTGGGCATGACCCAGCTTGGCCGCGTCGAGTTCGGCCTCAATGGCGGCGCGACCAACACCGACTTCATCGACAACGCCGGCGGCGTGGACTGCTCGGACCACGAGGTCAATATCAAGATCCTGCTCAATGAAGTGGTGCAGGGTGGCGACATGACCGAGAAGCAGCGCAACCAGCTGCTCGGCAGCATGACCGAAGAAGTCGGCGCGCTGGTGCTGGGCAACAACTACAAGCAGACCCAGGCGTTGTCCCTGGCGGCCCGCCGCGCCCGCGAGCGGATTGCCGAATACAAGCGCCTGATGGCGGACCTGGAAGGGCGTGGCAAGCTCGACCGTGCCATCGAGTTCCTGCCGTCCGAAGAGCAACTGGCCGAGCGCCTGGCGGCTGGCCAGGGCCTGACCCGTGCCGAGCTGTCAGTGCTGATCTCGTACAGCAAGATCGACCTCAAGGAGCAACTGCTGAAGTCGCTGGTGCCGGACGACGATTACCTGACCCGCGACATGGAGACCGCGTTCCCGCCGTCACTGGTCAGCAAGTTTGCCGAGTCCATGCGCCGTCATCGCCTGAAACGCGAGATCGTCAGCACCCAGATCGCCAACGACCTGGTCAACAACATGGGCATCACCTTCGTCCAGCGCCTGAAGGAATCGACCGGCATGAGCCCGGCCAACGTGGCGGGCGCCTATGTGATCGTGCGCGACATCTTCCACCTGCCGCACTGGTTCCGTCAGATCGAAGCGCTGGACTATCAGGTGCCGGCCGAAATCCAGCTGACCCTGATGGACGAGTTGATGCGCCTGGGCCGCCGTGCCACGCGCTGGTTCCTGCGCAGCCGCCGCAACGAGCAGGATGCCGGGCGTGATACCGCGCATTTCGGGCCGAAAATCGCGCAACTGGGGCTCAAGCTCGACGAACTGCTGGAAGGCCCGACCCGCGAGCGCTGGATGGTGCGCTACCAGGGCTTCGTCGACGCCGGTGTGCCGGAGCTGCTGGCGCGCATGGTGGCCGGTACCAGCCACCTGTACACCTTGTTGCCGATCATCGAGGCGGCGGATGTGACCGGCCATGACCCGGCGCAGGTGGCCAAGGCGTTCTTCGCCGTGGGCAGCTCGCTAGACCTGACCTGGTACCTGCAGGAGATCAGCAACCTGCCGGTGGAAAACAACTGGCAGGCCTTGGCCCGCGAGGCGTTCCGCGACGATATCGACCTGCAGCAGCGGGCGATCACCATTTCTGTGCTGCAAATGGTCGATGCACCGCAGGACATGGATGCCCGTGTGGCGCTGTGGGCCGAGCAGCACCGGGTGATGGTCGAGCGCTGGCGCGCGATGCTGGATGACCTGCGCAATGCCACCGGGACTGACTATGCGATGTACGCGGTGGCCAACCGCGAGCTGGTCGACCTGGCCATGAGCGGGCAGGCGGTGGTGGTGCCGTCCTTGATCGGTGGTCTGAAATGAAAAAGCCCCGGCAGCGATGCCGGGGCTTTCTATTTGTAATTGTCCCACCTAGCAGGTGATCGCGGTCCCTGTAGGAGCGGCCTTGTGTCGCGAAAGGGCCGCATAGCGGCCCCGGCAATATCAGCCTGATGCGCAAATCGTGGGGGCGCTTCGCACCCCTTTCGCGACACAAGGCCGCTCCTACAGGCTTACTTGAACCGCCGCTCCACGCCTTTCTCCACCAGAATCTTTGCCGAAATCTCTTCCACCGAAAAATGCGTGGAATTGATATTGGGAATGTTCTCCCGCCGGAACAGGCTCTCTACCTCGCGCACCTCGAACTCGCACTGGGCAAAGCTGGAATAGCGGCTGTTGGGCTTGCGCTCGTGGCGGATGGCCGTCAGGCGGTCCGGGTCGATGGTCAGGCCAAACAGCTTGCTGTGGTGCTTTTTCAGCACCGCCGGCAGTTGCAGACGCTCCATGTCATCTTCGGTCAGCGGGTAGTTGGCCGCACGAATACCGAATTGCATGGCCATGTACAGGCAGGTTGGCGTCTTGCCGCAGCGCGAGACGCCGACCAGAATCAGGTCGGCCTTGTCGTAGTAGTGCGTGCGCGCGCCATCATCGTTGTCCAGGGCGAAGTTGACCGCCTCGATACGCTCCATGTAGTTGGAGTTGCCGCCAATCGAGTGGGATTTGCCGACGGAATACGACGAATGGGCGGTCAATTCTTGCTCGAGCGGGGATAAAAACGACGAAAAGATGTCGATCATGAAGCCATTCGAGGTCGCCAGGATCTCGCGGATGTCCTGATTGACGATGGTGTCGAAGATGATCGGGCGCACACCATCGCGCTCGGCGGCAGCGTTGATTTGCTGCACCATGGTGCGCGCTTTGTCCGGCGTATCGATGTAGGGACGGGTGAATTTGTTGAACGGAATGCTTTCGAATTGAGCGAGCAAGCTTTGCCCCAGGGTCTCGGCGGTGATGCCGGTGCCGTCGGAGATGAAGAACGCGGTTCTTTTCATTTGCACCCTGGGCCTTAAGCTGATGACGTTTCTTGGATATGATAAGTTCGGTTTGCCGAATGCGGCTGTCGGCATTCTCACTTATTTTCCAGGTACAGGCCACAAACGCCCGGCCAAGTCAAAGCAGACAGGCGGGCGCCTTTGAGCTTTTCCAACACAGTTAGTGGAGAGATCACCTTGGTAGAGTACGTAGTTTCCCTCGATAAGCTCGGCGTCCATGATGTGGAGCATGTGGGGGGCAAGAACGCATCCCTGGGCGAGATGATCAGCAACCTTGCGGGTGCTGGTGTATCGGTGCCGGGCGGCTTTGCCACTACGGCGCAGGCGTACCGCGATTTTCTCGAACAGAGTGGTCTCAACGACCGGATCCATGCCGCACTCGATGCGCTGGACGTGGATGACATCAACGCCCTGACCAAAACCGGCGCGCAGATTCGCCAGTGGGTCATGGAAGCTGAATTCCCGGCGCGTCTGGATGCGGAAATCCGTACGGCCTTCGCCGAAATGGCCGCTGGCAACGACAACATGGCCGTTGCCGTGCGTTCTTCGGCCACCGCCGAAGACCTGCCGGACGCCTCGTTTGCCGGTCAGCAAGAAACCTTCCTCAACATCCGCGGCGTCGACAACGTGATCCGCGCGGCCAAGGAAGTGTTCGCCTCGCTGTTCAACGACCGCGCCATTGCCTACCGCGTGCACCAGGGCTTCGACCACAAGCTGGTGGCCCTGTCGGCCGGCGTGCAGCGCATGGTCCGCTCCGAGACCGGCACCGCCGGTGTGATGTTCACCCTCGACACCGAGTCGGGCTTCCGCGACGTGGTGTTCATCACCGGCGCCTATGGCCTGGGTGAAACCGTCGTGCAGGGTGCGGTCAACCCTGACGAGTTCTACGTACACAAGCAAACCTTGCAGGCCGGCCGCCCGGCCATTCTGCGCCGCAACTTGGGCAGCAAGGCGATCAAGATGATCTACGGCGACGAGGCCAAGGCCGGTCGTTCGGTCAAGACCGTCGAAGTCGACCGCGCCGAACGCGCCCGCTTCTGCCTGAGCGACGCCGAAGTCAACGAACTGGCCAAGCAGGCCATGATCATCGAGCAGCACTATCAGCGCCCGATGGACATCGAGTGGGCCAAAGACGGTGACGACGGCAAGCTGTACATCGTTCAGGCCCGCCCTGAAACAGTAAAAAGCCGTTCCAGCGCCAATGTCATGGAACGCTACCTGCTCAAAGAGAAAGGCACCGTACTGGTCGAAGGCCGCGCCATCGGCCAGCGCATCGGCGCCGGCAAGGTCCGCGTGATCAACGACGTGTCGGAAATGGACAAGGTCCAGCCGGGCGACGTGCTGGTCTCCGACATGACCGACCCGGACTGGGAACCGGTCATGAAGCGCGCCAGCGCCATCGTCACCAACCGTGGCGGGCGTACCTGCCACGCGGCGATCATTGCCCGTGAGCTGGGTATTCCGGCCGTTGTCGGTTGCGGAAACGCCACCCAACTGCTCAAGGACGGCCAGGGCGTGACTGTCTCCTGCGCCGAAGGCGACACCGGCTTCATCTTCGAAGGCGAGCTGGGCTTCGACATCAAGCAGAACTCGGTCGACGCCATGCCGGACCTGCCGTTCAAGATCATGATGAACGTCGGCAACCCGGACCGTGCCTTCGACTTCGCCCAGCTGCCCAACGCCGGTGTCGGCCTGGCGCGCCTGGAGTTCATCATCAACCGCATGATCGGCGTGCACCCCAAGGCGCTGCTGAACTATGCCGGCCTGCCGGCAGAGCTCAAGGACAGCGTCGACAAGCGCATCGCCGGTTACGACGACCCGGTCGGCTTCTATGTCGAGAAGCTGGTCGAAGGCATCAGCACCCTGGCGGCAGCCTTCTACCCGAAGAAGGTCATCGTGCGCCTGTCGGACTTCAAGTCCAACGAATACGCCAACCTGATCGGCGGCAAGCTGTACGAGCCGGAAGAAGAAAACCCGATGCTGGGCTTCCGTGGCGCTTCGCGTTACATCAGCGAATCGTTCCGTGACTGCTTCGAGCTCGAATGCCGCGCGCTTAAGCGCGTGCGCAACGAAATGGGCCTGACCAACGTCGAAATCATGGTGCCGTTCGTGCGCACCTTGGGCGAAGCCAGCCAGGTCATCGACCTGTTGGCCGAAAACGGCCTGGCCCGCGGCGACAATGGCCTGCGCGTGATCATGATGTGCGAGCTGCCGTCCAACGCGATTCTGGCCGAAGAGTTCCTGGAATACTTCGACGGCTTCTCGATCGGCTCCAACGACCTGACCCAGCTGACCCTGGGCCTGGACCGTGACTCGGGTATCATTGCGCACCTGTTCGATGAGCGTAACCCTGCCGTCAAGAAGCTGCTGGCCAACGCCATCCAGGCGTGCAACAAGGCCGGCAAGTACATCGGCATCTGCGGCCAGGGCCCATCGGACCACCCAGACCTGGCCAAATGGCTGATGGAGCAGGGCATCGAAAGCGTGTCGCTGAACCCGGACTCGGTGCTCGAGACTTGGTTCTTCCTGGCCGAGGGCCAGGGCGCAGCCTGATGCAGTGAATTGCGGGGGCGCGTCTGGCGCGCTCCCGCCTGGTTTTATCCAGGGCGAGTTCCAGTAATGGTTCCCGCCCTTTTTTGTGCACCAAGCAACCTTATGCATAGCAGCAGCACTTTATTTCCCGTGGCCTTGCTCAGCGCAGAGCGCCGAGGCGACCTGAGCGAGGATGTGTACCGGATCAAGGCTGGCAACAGCCCCGACCCGAGCGTCGAGCTGGCCGTGACCCGCCTTGGGTTGGCTGACCAGCCAGGCGCCCAGGGCGTACCGGTCATTCTTCTGCACGGCAGTTTCTCCAACCGCCGCTTCTGGTATTCGCCCAAAGGCATCGGCCTGGGTGCGTTTCTCGCCCGCGCAGGTTTTGATGTGTGGATCCCAGAAATGCGTGGCCATGGCCTGTCGCCGCGCAATCGCCAGTGGCAGCACAACCGTGTCGCCGACTATGCCCGCGATGACTTGCCCTTGATTGCTGCATTCGTTCAGGAGCAGGCCGGCCAGGCGCCGCACTGGGTTGGCCATTCCCTGGGCGGTACCACCCTGGCCGCCGCACTGGGTGGCGGGTATTTGCCACCTGAGCAAGTTGCCAGCGCGGCGTTCTTCGGCACCCAGGTCAGCCGCGTGTACTGGCCCTTGAAAGTGCCGCCGGTAGTATGGGGGGCGAAGTTTTTGCTCAAGCGCTGGCGGCAGATTCCGGGGCAGCGCTTAAAGCGTGGCCCCGAGGACGAGCCGATCGGCCTGGCCCTCGAAAGCATGCGCTGGCATGGCCTGTTCGGGCGCTTTGGCGACAAGGACAATGATTGGTGGGTTGGGCTTGCGCGGGTCGATGTGCCGGTGCTGGCCGTGGCCGGCGCTGGCGACTTCCAGGACCCTGTATGGGCTTGCCGCAAGCTGTTCGAGCAGTTGGGCGGGGCGCGCAAGCAGTTTCTGCGGCTGGGGCGCGAGGAAGGTTTCGAGGCGTTCGGGCATGTCGACATGCTGGTCAGCAAGGCGGCCCAGGCTCAGGTCTGGCCGTTGGTGGAGCGCTGGTTGAGGGACCCCTTGGTGCCCGTGCATGCTTCGATTGTGATGGCGGAGCCTGTGTTGGCCAGCTGATTCTGTGCGGCCTTTACTGGCCCTTTCGCGGGCAAGCCCGCTCCCACAGGATCACCGCAGCTCCTAGGCCAGTGGTATTCCTGTAGGCGCGGGCTTGCCCGCGAAAGGGCCGGTACAGGCACAAGCTGACCACTCAGTCCTGGATGACTGCGACAGCCTCTCCGGTGTAGCCTTGGCCCACACCCGCTTTCGTTGTGACTGACAGGAGCTTCCCATGCAGCATTACGTAACGCCCGACCTCTGCGACGCCTACCCTGACCTGGTCCAGGTGCTCGAACCCATGTTCAGCAACTTCGGCGGCCGCGATTCGTTCGGCGGCCAAATCGTCACCCTCAAATGCTTCGAAGACAACTCGCTGGTCAAGGAGCAGGTCGATCTCGACGGCAAGGGCAAGGTGCTGGTGGTCGACGGCGGCGGTTCGCTGCGCTGTGCGCTGCTGGGCGACATGCTGGCCGAGAAGGCTGCCAAAAATGGCTGGGAAGGCTTGGTGATCTACGGCTGCGTACGCGACGTGGACATCCTGATCCAGACCGACGTCGGCGTGCAGGCCCTGGCCAGCCACCCGAAGAAGAGCAACAAGCGCGGCATCGGCGAGCTCGGCGTGCCAGTGACCTTCGCCGGCGTGACCTTCCGCTCGGGTGAATACGTATATGCCGACAACAATGGCGTGCTGGTCTCGCCAAGCCCGCTGAAAATGCCGGAGTGATGCGCCGCACGCGCTGATGGAGCTTTGATGTTCGAGGAAGACAACGCGCAGTGGGGGCTGGTGCATGCCCTGGTGCTCGATGGCAAAGGCGGCGCGCGCTCAATTGCCCGTACCGAACTGGACGACCTGCAACTGCACCCCCAGGAAAGCCTCTGGCTGCACTGGGACCGCAGCCACCCGCAAACCCGTACCTGGCTGCTGCGCGACAGCGGCCTGAGCGAGTTTGCCTGCGATTTGCTGCTGGAAGAAAACACCCGGCCGCGCTTGCTGCCGCTGGTGGATGAACAGTTGTTGCTGTTTTTGCGCGGGGTCAACCTCAACCCGGGCGCCGAGCCTGAAGACATGGTTTCGGTACGCATTTTCGCCGAGGCGCAGCGGGTCATCTCGCTGCGCCTGCGGCCGCTGCGGGCCAGCGACGAAATTCTGCGGTTGCTCAGCGAGGGCAGGGGGCCTAAGTCGGCTTCCGAGTTGTTGCTGTTGATGGGGGAACTGCTGACCGAAAAGGTCCAGGGCCTGGTCAGCGACCTGTCCGAACTGGTCGATCTCGAAGAAGAAAAGGTCGAATCCGACGAACGGTACACTCCAGAGCAGGGCAGCCTGCAGCAGATCCGCCGTCGGGCCGCTGGCCTGCGGCGTTTTCTGGCGCCGCAGCGTGAAATCTACGCCCAGCTGTCACGCAGCAAGTGGAGCTGGTTTGCCGATGCCGATGCCGACTACTGGAACGAGTTGAACAACAGCCTGATCCGCTACCTCGAAGAGCTCGAGCTGACCCGCGAGCGGGCCGCGCTGGTGCTTGAGAGCGAGGACCGGCGCCGCAGCGAGCGGATGAACCGGACCATGTACCGCTTCGGCATCATCACCTGTATTTTCCTGCCCATGAGCTTCGTCACCGGGCTGCTCGGCATCAACGTCGGCGGTATTCCGGGGTCGAACAGCCCGTATGGCTTCCTGTTCGCCAGCCTGCTGGTGCTGGGCTTGGCGGTGGGGCAGTGGTGGCTGTTCCGGCGGTTGCGGTGGGTGTGAATGGCTATTGACCTGTACTGTGTGACCCATCGCTGTGCCATCTCGTCTCTTGCTGATACTGCGCGAGGTGCCCATGCACGATCCGTTTGAAGAATCCCTGCGCGACCTGCTCAAGGCGTCACCGTCCGGCCAGGACCGAGATGACGCCGCCTGCTTGGGTCGTGTGCTGAAAACCGCCAACCGCCAGGTCGGTGCGGGTGATCTGTTCAGCCTGCTTGGCCGTTGGAGCCAGGCGCTGCTGATTGCCGTCAACAATGGCTCGGCGCATGTTGCGCCCGTGCGTAGAAACTCTACCCGCAACGCTGCCAGCGGCAGCAAAGCAGATAAGGCCGATTGAATATGGAACTGGATCTCTGGACCCAAAGCCTGGTCACTGCCATGACGGCCCTTTGGACCAAGGTGGCGAACTTCATCCCTAACCTGTTCGGCGCGCTGGTGGTGGTGCTGCTCGGTTTCGTGGTGGCCAAGCTGCTCGATGCGCTGCTCTCCAAATTGCTCGCCAAGCTTGGCCTGGACCGCCTGATGGCCGGCACCGGGCTGACCAAGATGTTGAGCCGGGGTGGCATTCAGATGCCGATATCGACCCTGATCGGCAAGATCGTCTACTGGTTCGTGTTGCTGATCTTCCTCGTCTCGGCCGCTGAATCGCTGGGCCTTGAGCGGGTGTCGGCGACCCTCGACATGCTTGCCCTGTACCTGCCTAAGGTGTTCGGCGCGGCGTTGGTGTTGCTGGCCGGCGTGCTGCTGGCGCAGGTGGCTAATGGCCTGGTGCGCGGTGCAGCCGAAGGCATTGGCCTTGAGTATTCCGCCGGTATTGGGCGTATCACCCAAGGCCTGGTGATCATCATCAGCATCTCGGTGGCCATCAGCCAGCTCGAGGTCAAGACCGACCTGCTGAACCACGTGATCGTCATCGGGCTGATTACCGTTGGTCTGGCCGTTGCCTTGGCCATGGGCCTCGGCAGCCGCGAAATCGCTGGGCAAATTCTGGCCGGCATCTACGTGCGCGAGCTGTACCAAGTCGGCCAGCAGGTGCGGATTGGAGAGGTCGAAGGGCATATCGAGGAAATCGGCACGGTGAAGACGACGCTGTTGACCGATGATGGCGAACTGGTGTCGCTGTCTAACCGCGTGTTGCTTGAGCAGCGTGTCAATAGCCGCTAACCGCACAAAAGCTGTTAATGTATGCCGCCGCGAAATCGACCCCACGGGGTCGAGCGGCGACATTGACCTGACTGTCGGCCAGATCCGTTTTGAATAAAGTTCATTCGCCGCCCATGCGTTATGACCCCCGCGAGCTCACCGACGAAGAGTTGGTGGCGCGTTCGCATGAGGAGCTGTACCACGTTACCCGCGCCTATGAGGAGCTCATGCGGCGCTACCAGCGGACCCTGTTCAACGTCTGTGCACGTTATTTGGGGAACGACCGGGATGCCGACGATGTCTGTCAGGAAGTGATGCTGAAAGTGCTGTACGGGCTGAAGAACTTCGAAGGTAAATCGAAGTTCAAAACCTGGCTCTACAGCATCACCTACAACGAGTGCATTACCCAGTACCGCAAGGAGCGACGCAAACGTCGGTTGATGGATGCCTTGAGTCTGGACCCTATTGAAGAGGCGTCCGAAGACAAGGCACCCAAACCCGAAGAAAAAGGCGGGCTGGACAAATGGCTCGTGCATGTGAACCCGATCGATCGGGAAATCCTGGTGCTGCGATTTGTCGCAGAGCTGGAATTTCAGGAAATCGCGGATATCATGCACATGGGCCTGAGCGCGACGAAAATGCGTTACAAGCGCGCGCTAGACAAGCTTCGAGAGAAATTTCACGGGCTGGATGAAACTTAAGCGCGTGCAATAATCTCTAACGAATCGGCGAGTTCTGCTAGACTAGCCGTCGAGTTGTCCCCCTTGTTGTTGGTGGGACTGCTTAACTATCACCAGATGGGGATTTAACGGATGAAATTGAAAAACACCTTGGGCTTGGCCATTGGCTCGCTCGTAGCCGCTACTTCGTTCGGCGTTCTGGCTCAAGGCCAAGGCGCAGTCGAAATCGAAGGTAACGTTACCAAGCAGTACTACGACAGCGAGCGTAACTTCAAGAACGACGGCACCAATCCTGGTGTTCGCCTCGGTTACTTCCTGACCGACGACGTCTCCCTGGACCTGGGCTACAACGAGACTCACAACGCTCGTGGTGAAGTCTTCAACAAAGACATCAAAGGTTCGAAAGCCAAGCTCGACGCTACCTACCACTTCGGTACCGTAGGCGATGCTCTGCGTCCGTACGTTTCCGCTGGTTTCGCTCACGAGAGCCTGGGCCAAGCTACCCGTAGCGGCCGCGACCACTCCACCTTCGCCAACGTTGGCGCTGGCGCCAAGTGGTACATCACCGACATGTTCTTCGCCCGTGCTGGCGTTGAAGCCATGTACAACATCGACAACGGCAACACCGAGTGGGGCCCATCCGTTGGTGTTGGTCTGAACTTCGGTGGCAGCGGTGGCAAAGTTGCTCCAGCTCCGGCTCCAGTAGCTGAAGTCTGCTCCGACAGCGACAACGACGGCGTGTGCGACAACGTCGACAAGTGCCCAGACACCCCGGCCAACGTTACCGTTGACGCCGACGGCTGCCCGGCTGTTGCCGAAGTCGTTCGTGTTGAGCTGGACGTCAAGTTCGACTTCGACAAGTCGGTCGTCAAGCCAAACAGCTACGGCGACATCAAGAACCTGGCTGACTTCATGAAGCAGTACCCACAAACCACCACCGTGGTTGAAGGTCACACTGACTCCGTAGGTCCAGACGCTTACAACCAGAAGCTGTCCGAGCGTCGTGCCAACGCTGTTAAGCAAGTCCTGACCCAGCAGTACGGCGTAGAATCGAGCCGTGTTGACTCGGTTGGCTACGGTGAGACCCGTCCGGTTGCTGACAACGCCACCGAAGAAGGTCGCGCTGTTAACCGTCGCGTTGAAGCGCAAGTAGAAGCCCAAGCCAAGTAATTGGTTCGATGCTTCATGAAAAACCCGGCCTCGGCCGGGTTTTTCTTTGCCTGCGATTTCATGGGTGCTGGCTTGCCAGCGAAGAGGCCAGCACAAGCAACACGCCGCTAGCCAGCGGCTGACCATTCCGTCAGCTGTGCCTGAGCAACCCCAACCACCTCGCCAATCACCAGAATTGCCGGGCTGCAGAGCCCGAATGCCCGCGCATCGTCAACCATCCCCTGCACATCACTGCGGCACTCACGCTGCTGCGGCAGTGACGCATTCTCGATCATCGCCACCGGCATATGGGGCGCCATGCCACCGTGCAGCAGCCCTTGGCGAATCTGCTCCAGCCGCGCTACACCCATGTACACCACCAGCGTCGTACCACCCTGCGCCAGCGCCGCCCAGTTCAGGTCGCTGTCATCCTGGGTATGTGCGGTTACCAGCGTCACACCGCGGCTCACCCCGCGAGACGTCAGTGATATGCCGCATTGCGTCGCCCCCGCCAGGCCTGCCGTGATGCCGTTGACCAGCTCGACCTCGATGCCATGGCCTTGCAGCCAGGCGGCTTCTTCGCCACCCCGGCCGAAGATGCACGGGTCGCCGCCCTTGAGGCGTACCACGCAGCGCCCCTGGCGCGCATGGCGCAACATCAGGCGCTGGATGAAGGCCTGCGGCGTGGAGCGGCAGCCACCGCGCTTGCCCACGGCAATCACCCGTGCCTGTGGGCAATGCTCCAGCACGGCGGGGTTCACCAGGTCGTCGATCATCACCACCTGGGCGTGCTGCAGTGCACGCACGGCCTTGAGGGTCAGCAGTTCGGGGTCACCAGGGCCAGCACCGACCAGCCAGACTTTTGCATTCATCAACGTTTCCTCATCGGCAAGGCGGCTCAGCCTTTGAGCAGGGTGAGCAGCAGTATCAGGTTACACAGCAGGGACAGCAGGGCCAGGGTGCGCCAGACTTTCAGCGGTTCGCGCTCCAGCAGCGGCCGGGGGCGATTGGGCGCATCCTGGCGGTCGCCGCGTTCGAGCAGCAGCAACCAGTGTTCAGCGGTTTCAAAGCGGTGCGCCGGGTCGGCCGCCACCGCTTGCAGCAGGTTGTGCTGCAACCATTCCGGCAGGTCAGGGCGATAGCGCGAGGCATTGACCGGCTGGCCGAAGCGTGGCCGCTGGAACGGCTCCACTTCGCCATAGGGGTAGTGCCCGGTCAGCAGGTGGTAGAGCGTCACGCCGGCGGCATAGAGGTCTTGCCGCGGGCTGGGGGGCTGGCCTTCGAAGGCTTCCGGGGCGATGAAGGAGGGCGTGCCGGGCAGCTCGTGCTGCGGGTCTTCGGACAGGCCAGGGCAGTAGGCCAAACCGAAGTCCAGCAGGCGCAGTTGGCCATCGGCGCCCAGGTGCAGGTTTTCTGGCTTGATGTCGCGGTGCAGCAAGTTGCGCCGATGCAGCACGCCGACGGCTTGCAGCAGTTGACGGGCCATTTCCAGCCACTGCGCCAGCGGCAGCGGCCCGTGCTCGTTGAGCAGCGCCGAAAGGCTTTGGCCGGGGTATTCGCGCATCACGTAGTACAGGTGCTGGCGCTGGCTGGCGACGTGCAGTTCAGGGAAGTGCCGCCCGGCCACCCGGCGCAGGAACCACTCTTCCATCAGCAGCCCTTGCGCCGCCCCGGGCTCCTGCTCGCGGGCAGCGGGCAGGGTCTTGAGCAGCCATGCGTGGCCGTGGCCGTCGCGTGCCCGGTACAGCAGGGATTGGCGGCTGTGCGAGAGCAGCGTCTCGATCTGCCAGCCATCGATCACCTGGCCTTCGCGAAGGGGGCCAGGCACAGGCCACTGCTGCAGCTGTGCCAAGGTATCGCCCAGGTTGGTCGGCCCCAGTTGTTCAACCTGCACCAACAAGGCGCTGGCGTTGTCCTGGCTGCCATTGAGGTGGGCGCTGGCAACCAGGGTGTCGGCCGCCTGTTGCAGGTCGGGCTGCTCGCGCAAGACCGACTGGATGTGCTGGTCACCCAGGCTGGCCCAGACCCCATCGCTCAAGAGCACGAAGCACTCGCCTGCCTGCAGTTCGCCTTCCAGGTAATCGACCAACAGGTGCTGGTCCAGCCCTAGTGCGCGTTTGAGCACATGCTGCATGCCCGGTTGATCCCACACGTGGTCTTCGCTCATGCACTGCAGGTGGCCGTGGTGCCAGCGGTAGACGCGGCAGTCGCCGACATGCGCCAGGGTAAAGCGCCGACCGCGCAGCACCAGTGCGCTGAGGGTGGTCAACAGCGGCTGGCCGCTGCCCTGGGCGCGCAGCCAGCGGTTCTGCGCCAGCAACAGGCGGTCCAGCGCCTGTGCCACGCTCCAGGTGGCGGGGGTGGCGTAGTAGTCCAGGGCCAGCGCCTGCAGGCTGGCCCGTGCGGCCAGGCCGCCATCGGCGCATTGGCTGACACCGTCGGCGAGGGCGAACAGGTAGCCCTTGCTGGCGGCCAGCTCCGGCGCCGGGGTGACCAGGCGCAGGGCATCCTGGTTTTCCGCGCGGGGGCCGGTGGCGCTGGCGTGGGCAAAGCTCAGTTGCAGGCTCATGGGGGCGCCTCAGACCCGCGCCGCGGTCACGGCAGCCGAGCCCCAAGTGGTGCGCCAGCGCTGCTTGACGCCATGCAGGCCGAACCAGGCCAGCAAGCCGAGGCTGGCGAACAACCACAGCCCCAACTGATAGTCGCCGGTGTGTTGCTTGATGGTGCCAAGGCCCGCGGCCAGCAGGAAGCCGCCGATGCCACCGGCCATGCCGATCAGCCCGGTCATTACCCCGATTTCCTGGCGGAAACGTTGTGGCACCAACTGGAACACGGCGCCATTGCCAGCGCCGAGGCCGAGCATGGCGCTGACGAACAGCGCCAGCGCCGCCGCCGCGCTGGGCAAGTTGAAGCCTACGGCCGCGATGCAGATGGCGGCCACGCTGTACATGCCCAACAGGGTGCGAATGCCGCCAAAGCGATCGGCCAGAGCGCCGCCGAGCGGACGCATCAGGCTACCGGCAAACACGCAGGCGGCTGTGTAGTAGCCGGCGGTAACCGGGCTCAGGCCATACTGGTCGCTGAAGTAGCCGGGCAGGGCACTGGCCAGGCCGATGAAGCCGCCGAAGGTAACGCTGTAGAAGAACATGAACCACCAGCTGTCGCGGTCACCGAGGGCCTTGAGGTAGTCGGCCATGGCTTTGCGCTTGGGCCGCTCGGGCGCGTTGCGTGCCAGCAGCGCGAACACCACCAGGGTCAGCGACAGCGGGATCAGGGCGAAGCCGAACACGTTGTTCCAGCCAAAGCCTGCAGCCAAGGCGGGAGCCAGCAAAGCGGCGAACACCGTGCCGGAGTTGCCGGCCCCGGCGATGCCCATGGCCTTGCCTTGGTGCTGCGGCGGGTACCACTGCGAGGCCAGCGGCAGCGAAACCGCGAACGAGGCGCCGGCAAAGCCGAGGAACACCCCTAGCAGCAAGGCCTGCTCATAACTGTGCACGCCCAGGTACCAAGCGCCAGCCAGGGCGATGATGACGATCACCTGGCCGATCAGGCCGGCGGTCTTGGGCGAAAGGCGGTCAACCAGCAGCCCCATCGCAAAGCGCAGTATTGCGCCGGCCAGGATCGGCGTGGCCACCATCAGGCCCCGTTGCTGTGCACTCAACTGCAGGTCGGCAGCGATTTGCACCGCCAGCGGGCCGAGCAGGTACCAGACCATGAAGCTCAGGTCGAAATACAGGAACGCGGCGAACAGCGTGGGCACATGCCCGGATTTCCAGAAGCTGGTACTCATTGAACACCTCACTCGGCAAAGCAACGGAACGAAAAAGACGCCGCTACCCGGTCCACGGCTGTGGAAGGGTGAGCGACGTCTTTGTCGGGATTTAAGTGGGGCAACCGCCGTTGGCTACCGGTGATGTTTGTTCAGCAAGAGATGGGCCAAGAATTGGCTGGGACTGTCTTTAGATTTTTGGGGCCTGTCAGATCGAGCGCCGCCCGCGCGGCGCTCGATCTGACAGGCCCCAAAAATCTCATGTCGAGCACATCAGCCCAGCATCTCGTGCATGGCGATGATCTGCTCGGCCACCTGGATCAGCTTCTGCTGGCGGCTCATGGCCTGGCGGCGCATCAGGGTGTAGGCCTGCTCTTCGTTGCAGTCTTTCATCTTCATCAGCAGGCCCTTGGCCTGTTCGATCCGCTTGCGTTCGGCCAGTTGCTGGTCACGCGCCAGCAACTGCGCCCTGAGGGCCTGGTCGCTCTCGAAGCGGGCCATGGCCACATCCAGAATCGGCTGCAAACGCGCAGCATGGATGCCCTCGACGATATAGGCGCTGACCCCCGCCTGGATCGCCTGGCGCATCACGCCGGGGTCGTGCTCGTCGGTAAACAGCACGATAGGCCGCGGTCGGTCGCGGCTGACCAGTACCACGTGTTCCATCACGTCGCGGTCCGGTGAGTCGGTATCGATCAACACGACGTCCGGATGCACCGTTTCGACGCAGGCGGGCAAATCGATGGTCAGGCCAGGGGCTTCGATCACGTCGAAACCGGCCTCGCTCAAGGCGGCCTTGAGCCGGCCCAGTTTGTTTTGAGTGTCGTCAATCAGCAGGATACGCAGCATGTTCATCCCCCTCACAGGCCAACGCGGGCTTCGGGTGTGTCGCCCAAGGCGTGCAGGCTGAAGCTGCGGGCGTAGCCGTAGGGGTCGCTGCCGTCCCAGCGGGTACCGTCGATCAGCAGGCTGCTTCGCATCGGTTGCTCAAGGCACGCTATGCCTAGGGCGTCTGCCGCTTCCTGGTAAAGCGCCAGTTGCTGAACCTGGCTGGCCACGCCGAGGTAGTCGGGGTCGTCTCGCAGTAACCCCCAGCGGCGGAACTGGGTCATGAACCACATGCCGTCGGACAAATACGGCAGGTTGGCCCGGCCCTGGTCGAACAGGCGCAAAGCGTGGGGGTCTTGCCACTGGTTGCCCAGCCCGTCTTGGTAGTCACCCAGCAGGCGGGGCTCGATAGTGCTCGTCGGCGTGTCCAGGTAAGCACTGCCGCTGAGCAACTGCGCGGTGCTGCGGCGGTTCTCTGGGCTTTGCTCGATGAAGCGGCTGGCTGCGAGGATCGCCTTGATCAGGGCGCGGGCGCTGTTGGGGTACTGCTCGGCGAAGGCGCGGGCGCAAGCGAGCACCTTTTCCGGGTGGTCTGGCCAGATCGACTGGCTGGTTGCCAGGGTAAAGCCCTGGCCCTTGGCGACGGCATCCGCCGCCCAAGGTTCGCCTGCACAAAACCCGTCGATGCGGCCAGCCTGGATATGCGCGGCCATCTGCGCGGGCGGCACCACCACGCTGTCGACATCGCGCAGCGGGTGGATGCCCTGGCTCGCCAGCCAGTAGTACAACCACATGGCGTGGGTGCCGGTGGGGAAGGTCTGGGCAAAGGTCAGGCGTGCGCCCTGCTGGTGCACCAGGCGCGCCAATGCCTCAGGGCTGGTCACGCCTTTGCGTTGCAGCGCCGGGGACAGGTTGATGGCCTGGGCATTCTGGTTCAGCCCCATGAGCACAGCCATGTCGCTGGCAGGCACACCGCCAATGCCCAGGTGCACGGCATAGGCCAGGCCATACAGGCAGTGCGCGGCATCCAGTTCGCCGCTGACCAGTTTGTCGCGCAGCCCCGCCCAAGAGCCCTGGCGCTTGAGGTTGAGGGTCAGGCCGTGTTGCTGGGCAAAGCCCTGGGTGGCGGCGACCACCACCGAGGCGCAGTCGGTCAGGGCCATGAAGCCAATGTTCAGGCTGGTTTTTTCCGGTGCGTCGCTGCCGTTGACCCAGGCCAGGGGCGTTGCTCGGAGTGCTGTGTTCACAAGGATCCTCGCCCGTACTGAAAAGGCAGTGTGTGGTGAGCGAAGCAACGCATGTGCCAAGCGGCCCGAGGATTTACTGTCATGCCAGCCGTGCGCTGGCTATAATCGCCCCCTCATTCACCCCGAGCCTTGCCCGCCCATGTATACCCTGGCCCGCCAGCTGCTGTTCAAGCTTTCCCCGGAAACCTCCCACGACCTGTCCCTGGACCTGATCGGTGCCGGTGGCCGTCTCGGCCTCAACGGCATGCTGTGCAAACAGCCGGCGGCGTTGCCGGTGTCGGTCATGGGCTTGAACTTTGCCAACCCGGTGGGCCTCGCCGCTGGCCTGGACAAGAACGGCGCGGCAATCGACGGCTTCGCCCAACTGGGCTTCGGCTTCGTCGAGATCGGTACCGTCACACCGCGCCCGCAACCCGGCAACCCGAAGCCGCGGATCTTCCGTCTGCCAGAGGCAACGGCGATCATCAACCGCATGGGCTTCAACAACCTGGGCGTCGATCACCTGCTCGAACGCGTGCGGGCATCGCGCTACAACGGCGTACTGGGCATCAACATCGGCAAGAACTTCGACACTCCGGTCGAGCGGGCGGTCGATGACTACCTGATCTGCCTGGACAAGGTCTACACCGAAGCCACCTACATCACCGTCAATGTCAGCTCGCCGAACACACCGGGCCTGCGCAGCCTGCAGTTTGGTGACTCGCTGAAGCAGTTGCTCGATGCCTTGGCCGAGCGCCGTGAGCAGTTGGCAGTGACGCACGGCAAGCGCGTGCCCTTGGCGATCAAAATCGCCCCAGACATGAGCGACGAAGAAATCGCACTGGTGGCTGCTGCGCTGATGGAATCGGGCATGGACGCGGTGATCGCCACCAACACCACCCTGAGCCGCGAAGGCGTCGAGCACTTGCCTTATGGCGGCGAAGCCGGTGGTTTGTCGGGGGCGCCGGTGCTTGAGAAGAGCACCCACACGGTGAAGGTGTTGGCCGGTGAGCTGAGCGGCAAGCTGCCGATCATTGCGGCGGGTGGCATTACCGAGGGGCGCCACGCCGCTGAGAAAATCGCTGCGGGTGCCAGCCTGGTACAGATTTACTCGGGCTTCATTTATAAGGGGCCGGCGCTGATTCGCGAATCGGTCGATGCGATTGCCGCTCTGCCACGCGCATAAATCGCGGGCATAAAAAGGGCCCCATCAAGGGGCCCCTGGGCCTTCGCCCGCCGCCCGGATGGGGCGTGCTTGGTAAATCGAATTCAGTGTCCTCGATCAGCCAACGGCGTGATTTTCGTTGAGTCTATGGATGCCAGCGGTGCCAGTCATGCCGTCCCAGTTATCACCGCGACCTTCGCGCCAGCCGTTGATCCAGGCTTGGCGAACAGAAGGAAGATTGAAAGGGCAAAGTTCGCGGGATTTGCCGGTGACCCCGTATTGGTAGCCACGTGAATATGCTCTTTCCAACGGATCACGCTTAAGTCTTCTCATAGGGTGTTGCCCTCACTTGTTGACTGTAATGTCCCGTCGGCCTCTCCGAGGCCGGGCAGAGTCTTTCTGCCGGTTTGCGCTCGCTGCCGGCGTGGCGAGCTGAAGGTGCCGCCTCGTTGCGAAGCGGCCTGAGACCATTTCTAACGAATGCGCGTCACAGTGTGAATGATCAATTTGTCATAAGGACGTAACGTTTCTAAGGGTGAAGGGATAAGTAAATAAATGCGACTCAACCTTATTTATCGCTGAGCCCGCAATGATTGGGGTTTGCCAATCATTGACGTCATTTCGCCAGCGTCGCTGCGCCATGACAGAATTATTTTGAAATGCGACGAAGGGTCACATCGGCCCCTGCATCGCTCGAATTTTTAATACTGCCTGATGATCTAAGCTGTCTTTGCCCCTGGTGAAGTGCTGGTCGGTCAGGCGGCCCGGTTGTTGCGCTGCACAATTGCGCGCAGGCAATGGCCACTCGGATGCCTGCTGGAAGGGTGTTCGGGCAAACATCGCGGGGCGATGCGTCGCCTCGTCAGTCAAATAGCCCAAGGCTCTGGAATACTCATGTCGGACCGTTTCGAAATTTACCTCACCTGCCCCAAAGGCCTGGAAGGCCTGCTCGCTGAAGAGGCCAAGGGCCTCGGCCTCGATGAAGTGCGTGAGCACACCTCGGCCATTCGCGGCGCCGCCGACATGGAAACCGCCTACCGCCTGTGCCTGTGGTCGCGCCTGGCGAACCGGGTGTTGCTGGTTCTCAAGCGTTTCAACATGAAGAACGCCGACGACCTCTACGACGGCGTCAACGCGGTTGACTGGGCAGACCACCTGGCGGCCGACGGCACCCTTGCGGTGGAATTCAGTGGCCATGGCTCGGGCATCGACAACACCCATTTCGGTGCGCTCAAGGTCAAGGACGCCATCGTCGACAAGCTGCGCAACCGCGAAGGCCTGCGCCCGTCGGTGGAAAAGATCGACCCGGATGTGCGCGTGCACCTGCGTCTGGACCGTGGCGAGGCGATTCTCTCGCTCGACCTGTCCGGCCACAGCCTGCACCAGCGCGGCTATCGCCTGCAGCAAGGCGCCGCGCCGCTCAAGGAAAACCTCGCGGCAGCCGTGCTGATCCGCGCCGGCTGGCCACGCATCGCTGCCGAAGGCGGCGCTCTGGCCGACCCGATGTGCGGTGTGGGTACCTTCCTGGTCGAAGCCGCCATGATCGCCGCCGACATCGCCCCTAACCTCAAGCGCGAACGCTGGGGCTTCAGCGCCTGGCTTGGCCATGTGCCGGCCCTGTGGCGCAAGGTTCACGACGAGGGGCAAGCGCGTGCGCAGGCCGGTTTGGCCAAGCCACCGCTGTGGATCCGTGGCTACGAGGCCGACCCGAGGCTGATCCAGCCGGGGCGCAACAACGTCGAGCGTGCGGGCCTGAGCGACTGGGTCAAGATCTACCAGGGCGAGGTCAGCACCTTCGAGCCGCGGCCTGACCAGAACCAGAAAGGCCTGGTGATCAGCAACCCGCCGTACGGCGAGCGTCTGGGTGACGAAGCCAGCCTGTTGTACCTCTACCAGAACCTTGGCGAGCGTCTGCGCCAGGCGTGCATGGGCTGGGAAGCCGCGGTGTTCACCGGGGCACCGGAGCTGGGCAAGCGCATGGGCATTCGTAGCCACAAGCAATACGCCTTCTGGAACGGTGCATTGCCGTGCAAGCTGCTGTTGTTCAAGGTGCAGCCTGACCAGTTCGTGACTGGCGAGCGCCGTGACGCCCAGGCTGAACCCACCGATGCCCGTCGTCAGGAGCCGCAGGCCAGCGAACCGGCGCGTTTGTCGGAAGGCGCGCAGATGTTCGCCAACCGCCTGCAGAAGAACCTCAAGCAACTGGGCAAGTGGGCCCGTCGCGAGCAGGTCGACTGCTACCGCCTGTACGATGCCGACATGCCCGAGTACGCCCTGGCCGTCGACCTTTACCACGACTGGGTGCACGTGCAGGAGTACGCCGCGCCACGCTCGATCGACCCGGAAAAGGCCCAGGCGCGCCTGCTCGATGCACTGGCGGCGATCCCGCAGGCGTTGGGTATTTCCCCTCAGCGCGTGGTGCTCAAACGCCGTGAGCGGCAGAGCGGCACCCGCCAGTACGAGCGCCAAGCCACTGAAGGGCGCTTCCAGGAAGTCAACGAAGGCGGCGTCAAGCTGCTGGTCAACCTCACTGACTACCTCGACACCGGCTTGTTCCTCGACCATCGCCCGATGCGCATGCGCATCCAGCGCGAGGCCGCCGGCAAGCACTTCCTCAACCTGTTCTGCTACACCGCCACGGCCACCGTGCATGCGGCCAAGGGCGGTGCTCGCAGCACCACCAGCGTCGACCTGTCGAAAACCTACCTGGACTGGGCGCGGCGCAACCTTGCGCTCAATGGCTTCTCTGAGCGTAACCGCCTGGAGCAGGGCGATGTGATGGCCTGGCTGGAAGCCAACCGTGACAGCTATGACTTGATCTTCATCGACCCGCCGACCTTCTCCAACTCCAAGCGTATGGAAGGGGTGTTCGACGTTCAGCGTGACCATGTGCAACTGCTCGACCTGGCGATGGCGCGCCTGGCGCCGGGTGGCGTGCTGTATTTCTCCAACAACTTCCGCAAGTTCCAGCTCGATGAGCACTTGATGGCACGTTATGCGGTGGAGGAAATCAGCGCCCAGACCCTGGACCCGGACTTCGCCCGCAACAACCGCATCCACCGGGCGTGGCGCCTGCAATTGCGTTGAGGCGACGAGGTACATTGCGCAGCTAGTGGCCAATAGCTATAACTGATGCCAGGGCAAGATAATCCGCAGGACGCTGACGTGACGAGATGGGTGTATGTCCAAGTTTGGCGTGCGTGCGAGGTTACTTGGCCTGTGCACGGAAGGCGTGTCCGCGTGGGCAGTGGCGCTGGTGGCATTGGTGGCCGGCTGCCTGTTGTCGGCCGTTCTGGCCCTTGCCGCGCAGGCGTTCTACAAGCAGCAGTTGCGCCAGCGCTTCGAGTTGCTGGCCAGCGAGCGCTTCAGCCGCATCGCTGAGCGCTTTGACGATCAGCAGCAGCGCCTGGACGGGCTGCGGCGGTTCTTCAGTTTCTCCAACGAGGTTACCCCTCGCGAATTCGAGGGCTATGCACGGCCTTTGTTGCGCCGCACCCTGGCTTACGCTTGGGCGCCGCGGGTCGAGGCCGCGCAGCGCGCCGCATTCGAGCACAGCACCGCTACCTGGTTGGGCCAGGACTATGTGATCCGCGATCAGGATGCACAGGGCGCTTGGCAACCTGCGCCCCTGCGTGATCACTACTTTCCTGTGCGCTTCACCCAGTCGACAGACGCGCCTGCGCTTCCTTACGGGCTTGACCTGGCTGGCAAAGGTGCGCGGCAGGCCACCCTGGCGCGTGCGTTGGAACCTGGCAGCATGGCGGTGTCGGAACCTCTGGCCATATTGGAGACTGGCGCTGTTCGGCCAGCAGCGGATGCACGCGGCCTGTTGATGGTGGCACCGGTGTTCTCCGACGCCGCCCCCCAAGGCGCGGCGGTGGGCTATGTGATGGCGTTGCTCAACCTGCGCGATCTCATCAGCGATGGCCTGCCGGCGGCGGCCGATGACAACCTGGTCGTGCGTATCGAAGACCCTTCCGGGCTGAAAGGACCTGAAGTGGTGTTCGACTCACGGAATGAGGCCGCGCCCCTGGCCCTGGCCAGCAGCCAGTTGTTGTACTTGGCTGATCACCCTTTCCAGTTGCTCATTCGGCCGAGCCAGGCTTTTCTGAAGGCCAATCACTCTTCGGCTGCACTGACCGTCGGCCTGTTGGGTGGGCTGTTGAGCGTGCTGCTCAGTGCCTTGCTCTACAACCTGTTCAGCCAGCGCCAGCGCGCCTTGACCCTGGTCGAGCAGCGCACGGCCGAGCTGCGGGTCAGCGAGCAGTCCTTGCGCGGCACCCATAACCAGCTGCGCAGCGTGCTGGATGCAGCGACCCAGGTGGCGATCATCGCCACCAACCTCAAGGGGGTGGTCAGCACCTTCAATGCCGGTGCCGAGCGCATGCTCGGCTATTCGGCCAACGAGGCGATCGGCCATTTGCGCCTCGAGGACCTGGTGTTGCCCGACGAGCTCAGCCAGCGCGCCCACGCCTTGAGCCTGCGCTACGGGCGCCACATCGCCGGCGGCCAGGCCATGTTTGCCGAAACGGTGCAGGAAAGGGGTGAAGAGCCTGGCGAGTGGACCTTGGTACGCACCGATGGCAGTCACCTTGTCGCCAACATGCTGGTTACCGCCATGCTCGATGAACAAGGGTTGTGGGTTGGCTACCTGGCCATCTGCATTGACGTCACCGAGCGGCGCCGGGTGCACGAGGCGCTGGCCGCGCGTGACCGGCTGCTGGAAAAACTCAGTGCCGAAGTGCCGGGCGGCATCTACCAGTACCGCTTGGATTCCAATGGCCATTCCTGTTTCCCGTATGCCAGCAAAGGCCTTTACGACATTTATGAGGTCGACCTGCAGCAGTTGCGCGAGGATGCCACGGTGGTGTTCGAGCGCATTCATCCCGATGACCTGGAGCGCGTGCGCCGTTCGGTGGGCTATTCCGCCGACCACCTTACGCCGTGGCGCGAAGAATACCGGGTATGCCTGCCGCGGGCGGGGATGCGCTGGGTGCGTGGCGAGGCGACCCCGGAAGTGGGTGAGGCGGGATGTACCTTGTGGCATGGCTACCTGACCGACATCTCCGACCTCAAGGGGGTGGAGGAGGAGTTGCGTGCCCTGTCGGTGACCGATTCACTGACCGGTATCCATAATCGGCGCTATTTCCAGGAGCGGCTCAAGGCCGAGCTGGACCGCGCCCAGCGCGATGGCCTGGCGCTGGCGGTGATCATGCTTGATATCGATCACTTCAAGCGCATCAACGACCAGTTCGGCCATGCGGTGGGCGACCTGGTGCTGCGCAGCTTGTGCCAGCGCATCGGCCATCGCCTGCGGCGAACCGACGTGTTCTGCCGGTTGGGTGGGGAAGAGTTCATGGTGCTGTGCCCAGGCAGCGATGCCGAGCAGGCGCGGTTGCTGGCGCTTGAGCTGTGGCAAAGCGTGCGCAACGTCCCGATCGAGGGCGTGGGCGAGGTGACGGCGAGCTTTGGTGTGGCGGGCTGGCGGCCAGGGGAGGGGGCTGACGCGTTGTTGTTGCGGGCGGATGCCGGGGTGTATGCGGCCAAGCAGGCAGGACGGGACCGGGTCGAAGCGGAGTTGACCTGAGCCTCGTGTAGGAGCGGCCTTGCGTCGCGAAAGGGCCGCAACGCGGCCCCGCACTTTATGCGTTAACACTGAAATCAGGGGGCCGCTGCGCAGCCCTTTCGCGACGCAAGGCCGCTCCTACCCTCAGTTGGCCGCAGCGCTAGCACCCAGCTTCGGTTGGCGATACAGGTCCAGCAGCACCTGGTCCAGCACCTGCGATGCGCCCCACGGTTTCGGGTCGTTCAAAATCGCCGCCACTGCCCAGGTATGCCCGTTGCTATCACGGCTGAAGCCCGCGATGGCGCGCACGGTGTTCAACGTGCCGGTCTTGATATGGCCTTCACCGGTCATTGCCGTGCGTTTCAGGCGCTTGCGCATGGTGCCGTCCATGCCCACCAGCGGCATGGAACTGATGAACTCGGCGGAGTAGGGGCTCTTCCAGGCGGCCTGGAGCAGCGCCGCCATCTCGCGGGTGCTGACGCGCTCGGCGCGCGACAGGCCGGAGCCGTTTTCCATCACCAGGTGTGGCGCAGTGATGCCCTTTTTCGCCAACCACTGACGCACTACACGTTGCGCCGCGCGGGCGTCATCGCCATCGGCATCGGTACGGAACTGCGCGCCCAGGCTAAGGAACAGTTGCTGGGCCATGGTGTTGTTGCTGTATTTGTTGATGTCGCGGATCACTTCCACCAGGTCAGGCGAGAAGGCCCGTGCCAGCAGGCGTGCGCTCTTCGGGACGTTCTCGACGCGATCGCTGCCCTGAATGCTGCCACCCAGCTCGTTCCAGATCGCCCGCACGGCACCGGCGGCGTAGGCCGGGTGATCGAGCAGCGACAGGTAGGTCTGCGAGTTGCAGCCATCACCCAGCTGGCCGCTGACCACCACGCTGACACCATCGGCCTGTTGCACAGGGTTGTAGCGCACGTCACCGGTGCACTGCTTGGACGCCACGGCTTTGACCTGGTTGTCGATGCGGATGTTGGCAATCGGCGGTTCGACCGCGATCGTCACCTTGCCGCCATCGTTGCGGGCAACGAAGCGCAGCGCCTTGAGGTTGACCAGCAGCGAGTCGGGTTTGACCAGGAAGGGCTTGTTGACGTCACCGCCGTCATCGTTGAACTGCGGCAGGTTAGGCTGTACGAAGTGGCTACGGTCCAGCACCAGGTCACCGGTGATGGTGCGCACGCCGTTGGCGCGCAGGTCACGCATCAGCAGCCACAGTTTTTCCATGTTCAGTTTGGGGTCGCCGCCACCTTTGAGGTAGAGGTTGCCGTTGAGCACACCGTTGCTCAGGGTGCCGTCGGTGTAGAACTCGGTTTTCCACTGGAAGGTCGGGCCGAGCAGTTCCAGGGCTGCGTAAGTGGTGACCAGTTTCATGGTCGAGGCCGGGTTTACCGACACATCGGCATTGAACACCGTCGCCGCGCCAGGCCCATCCAGCGGCAGCATCACCAGCGACAGCGCGGTGTCCTGCAGTTTGTTGGCTTTCAGCGCCTGCTGCACCTTGGGCGGCAGGCTGGTATTGACGGCGGCGGCCTGGCTGGGCAAGGCGAAGGGCAGCAGCAGGCCGGCGAGAACGAGGGGACGGAGCGTTTTGATCATATTCAGTAAATACCCTGCGGCGAGGGAAAAGGACATTGGGGCTGTAAGAGATGATGGCCCCAGAACGTAATAGAACGCGCATTATGCCCCAAGCGTAGCCACGATGGGCCACGTTCGACGGAAAACGCCACCCACAAAAAAGGCCACCGCAAAGGGTGGCCTTTTCAGCGTTCAAGCCGCTGGGTACCGCGCAGGTATCACTCAGCCGCGTTGATCGGCTTGTCCGGATACCAGGCGTCGAGCAGTGGGCTGACTTCGATCTTGGTCAGTTCGCCACGGCCTTTGAGCCAGGCTTCGACGGCAGCGCGCTGTTCTTCGCTGACCGAACCGCGTTTGGCCGAGCACACCAGGCCGAAATCGTCACCGCCTACGTAGTCGAGGCCATTGGCGTCCATGGCTTCTTCCAGGAAGGCATCGAGGAATGCATCGATTGCCTGGTCATCCAGATCTTCCTTGAAGTCCAGGTTCAGCTCGAAGCCCAATTCCTGAAACTCGTCGACACACAGCTTTTTGCGCAGGCGACGGGAGCGGTTAGTGGCCATGAAACAATCCTCTTAGGTAATATCGCCGCGCAGTCTACCAGCTTCGGCGTTTGGCTGCCTTGCTGATTGACGTTCGTCGGTACCTGCAAGCTCTCCAGCCAAGGCCATTTCCACGCGGCGCATGTGCCGCGCCAGCGCCTGACGCCTTAGCAGACGTTGCGGGGTTGTTAAACCTATGTTTTCCAGCGCTTCGCACGCCGCCATCAGCTGCGTGGCTTCCAGCAGGCGTGCGGCACTGAGAATCTTGTGCGCCTGGTCGGCAACGGCGGCGGCGTCGTCGGGGGGCAGGTCCATCAAGATCATCAGGTCGGTGCGCAGGCTCTGGTGCAGCGCCGTGAGAAAACGCTCGCGGTCCTTTGGGTCCGGCCCGACGATCGCGCCCAGGCCATTCAAGTCAAAGGGTTTGCGTCGCCACGGCTGCCGGCTCTGCGGCTTGAGGCCGGCCAGGCGCTGGCTGAGGGTGCTCAGGCTGATGGGTTTGAGCAGGCAGTCATCCATGCCGGCATCCAGGCACTTGCGCATGACCTCGGGTTGCGCGTTGGCGGTATAGCCGAGGATGGTGCAGCGCGGTCGCCCGCGTTGCCGTTCTTCAGCACGTATCGCACTGGCCAGCTGATAGCCGTTCATGTGCGGCATGTTGCAGTCGAGCACCAGCACATCGAAGGTGCCGGCACGCCAGCTGCTCAGGCCTTCGCGGCCATCCCTGGCGCACGTATGGCCAAGGCCCAGGTAGCCCAGCTGCTGGGCCATCAACTGCAGGTTGGCGGGGTGGTCGTCGATCACCAGCACATTCAAGCGTGGATCGGGCACGTCGAGGTTCTCGATAACCGGCAGCCCGACCGACACGGCGCTGACGGTTTGCAAAGGCATCTTAAGGCGAACCTGGGTGCCAACATCCTCCAGGCTTTTGATCGTCAAGGTGCCGCCCATCATGTCGCAGAGGGTTCGGCAGATGGCCAGCCCAAGCCCGGTCCCCGCACGGGCGCCTGGGCTGTGCGGGTTGGCCTGAATGAACGGGTTGAACAGGCGCTGCAGGTCATCGGCGTGAATGCCGATGCCGCTGTCACGCACCTCCAGTTCGAGCATCGGGGAGGAGGGCGTGCCTTCGTCCTGCAAACAGACGCAGATGCGCACCTGGCCATGTTCAGTAAACTTGATGGCGTTGTTGACCAGGTTGGACAAGACCTGCTTGAAGCGCAGCGGGTCGAGCAATGCATGGCAGCGAGCCGATGGCTCGATGATCACTTCCAGCGCCAGGCCTTTCTGCCGTGCCTGGCCATCGAAGATGCGCCCCACCGACTCGACCAGCGCCGCCAGGTCGACCGGTTCTGGCGCGAGTGACAGGTGCCCGGATTCGATGCGCACGATGTCGAGGATGTCGCCAATCAGCCCCAGCAGGTCCTTGGCCGAGTGATAGGCCAGCTCCAGGGCGGAGCGGTCCACCCGCCCTTGGTCGGCGCGTTTGACGGCCAGCTCCAGCATGCCGATGACCGCGTTCATCGGGGTGCGAATTTCATGGCTGATGGTGGCCAGGAACGTGCTCTTGGCACGGTTGGCATCCTCGGCTTGCTGCTTGGCCTGGCGCAGCTCCAGCACCAGCTGGCGGCGGTCACTGATATCGATCCAGCCGCCGATGATGCCTTGTACCTCGCCCAGCGAGTCACGGTACGGCAGTATCCAGTGGTAGATGGTCATTTCCCGGCCTTTGACCCGCAAGGGGCGATCGATGATCAGCGGAGTGCCTGCCGCCATGACCTTCAGGTAGTCAGCGTGGATCTGGCGGGTCTGCTCGCGGTCAGCGAACAGGCTTTCTTCCAGGTGCTTGCCCATGACTTCCTCGTTACAGGCCTGTACAGCCTCCAGGTAACTGTCATTGCAGCTTTGCAGGCAGCCCTCACGGTCACGCACATACATGGGGTGGGGGGTGCCGTTGAGCAGCGCACGCATGAACGCCAGTTGGTCGTTCAATGCCCGCTCGGCGCTTTGCCGCTGCCTGATCTGCAGGCGCAGGCGGGCATTCCAGATCAGTGCCAGCAGCAACAGAAGCGCGGTGCCCAGCAGCACTTGCCAGGCAAGCCGGCGAAATTTCTGCCAGGTGCTGTCGTCATGCAGGCTGTAGCCACGCCAGCGGTTATTGATCACCCCCAGTTCTTCCGGCGAAATGCTCAACAGCGCTTTGTCCAGAATCGAAACGAGTGTCGGCGACTGGTCGCTGGCTGCCATGGCGTAGCTGGCAGGCTCGCTGCCGACCGTGGTGCGTATGACCAGGTCAGGGTTGGCGGCCACAGCATGGTTGGCATCGATCAAGGTGGTGATCACGGCATCGACAGCGCCGCTTTTGAGCAAGGCCATGGAATAGAAGGTGCTCTCGGTTTCGATCCGGCCAATGCGCGGATAGCGCTTGGAGAGCATGACGTCCATCGCGCTGTATCGGGTAATCGCGACCCGTCGGTCCTTCAGCTGTTCCAGGGAGGCGAATTGCCCCTTGTCAGCGAGGCTGACCAGCACATAGACGCTGTCCAGGTAGGGTCGGCTGATTTGCAGGGTCTGCTTGGCCACGCCATCGGTGGTGAGCGCCGCAATTACATCCGCCCGGCCGTCCTTGAGCCGGGCGATCATGTCGGCGATACCGCTGGCACGCTGCACCTCGAAGCGCAGGCCCGTGCGCAGGCGGATGAGCTCCAGCAGGTCGGCAGTGATGCCCCTGAAATAGCCCGAACTGTCGAAGAAGGACACCGGGGCTGCCGTGTCGTCGATCGCCACGCGCATGACGGGGTGGCGTTGCAGCCAGAATTCCTCAGTTTTCGTCAGTTGCAGCTTGCGGTCGGTCAACAGCAGGTCGCTGCCTGCACTCCAGCGCTTGAAGATGCTGGTGCGCAAGGTGGCGGACTGGCTGTCGAGCGTGGCGTTCACCAGCTCCATCAGCAGCGTGTCCTGCTGGCGCACTGCAAAACTGAAGCCGATGGCTTCGTGCTTGCTGAAATTGGCAATGCGCAGGCCAGGCAGGTGGCCGCGGTTGAGTTGATAGTGGGTGGAGATGGTGTCGCCGATGAACACGTCGGCTTGGCCGAATGCCACGGCATTCAAGGCTTGGGAAGACGAGCCGAACGCCAGCAGATGGGCTTTCGGGTAGGCGCTGCCAACCTCCTGCCTTGGCAGGTAGTGGTAGAGCATGCCCAAGCGCATGTCTTCCAGGCCCATGTCCAGTGCGCGGCCTTCGTTTTCACGGGTGACCAGCACCGGTTGGTCAACCGCGTAAGGGTGCGAAAGTGCCAGGCCGTCCGTGGTTGCCTCATAGCCATTGGCGCTGCCAAGCAGGTCGATGTCACCGCGTTTCAGTGCATCGACGGCAGCCTGCCGGTTTGAAAAGCGCAGCACCCGTACCGGCAGCTGCAAGGCGAGGCCGATCAGGTTGGCATATTCGGCGGTGAGGCCTTGATAGTCACGCCCGCCACTGGTGATGTCGAAAGGCGGGTAGTCGGGTGCTGAAGTGCCCAGCACCAGCTCGTGACGGCTTTCGAGCCATTGGTGTTGTTGGGGCGTGAGCGAAAGCGGAGCTGGCTTTGCCGGTGAACGTGCCAGCAGCGCGTAGGCAGAAGCGCTGTGTTGGTGGGCCTGGGCCCCAGCGCTGAACAGCGCCAGGGCGAGTAACAGCCGGGCGAGAAGGCGCGCCATGAAACCCTCAGACCAGCGCGTTGCGTTTGGCCATTTCGATCAGGTCCACCAAGGTGTCGACCTGGAGTTTGTGCATCAGGCGCTTCTTGTAGGTGCTGACCGTCTTGTTGCTAAGGAACATGCCCTTGGCGATTTCCTTGTTGCTTCGGCCTTGAGCGAAAAGTTGCAACACCATCAATTCACGGTCATTGACCTGTCGGAAAAGTTGCAGGTCTACATTGACCGTCTGATTGTGTTTGATGGCCTGGCTGGGGAAATAGTTATACCCGGCCAGCACGGCTTTGATTGCACTGAGCAGTTCGCTCAGGTCCTCTTGTTTGCACACATAGCCTGCAGCGCCCGAGTGCATGCAGCGCACGGCGAACAACGCCGGGGACTGGGCGGTCAATACCAGCACCTTCAGTGGCAGGGACATGGCCTGGAAGCGGGAAAGTACCTCCAGCCCGTCTAGCTTGGGGATGCTGATGTCGAGGATGACCAGGTCGGGCGTGGTCTCTCGAATCATCTGCATGGCATCTACGCCATTGTCCGATTCGCCGACGATCTTGTAGTTCTGATTCTCCAGCAACATACGGACGGCCAGACGGATAACGGGGTGGTCGTCGACTATAAATACGGAATGCATGTTCAACTTCCCTGCGGGCGAGTGAGGGTGACGGCTGGCACCTTATCCCAGTTGGAAGTCATCGGGCATGCGAGGAAGGGCTATTAGCCCTATATGGGAAATGGCTTACAGGATAAAACAAATCGGGCTACGCAATGAGCGTATGGAACTCGATGTCAAACCTTGTTTGGTAACTTTTCATTGATTGTTAGTCGTGTTGTTTATCAGTGACGGGCATAGGTAGGAAGTTTCCTAGGTAGACAGGTGCAGCGAGCGCCTGAGCACAGGCTGCACCTGTCTGGCTCAGGTCGGGCTGGAGCGCCCGGTCATTTCGCGGGCCATTTCGCTGGCATAGCTGTCGGTCATCCCGGCGATGAAGTCGATCATGCGCAGGAACGCGCTGTGCAATGAGGCGTGCGGGTCCGGTGCATTGTTGCCAATCAGGTCGAGTACACGGCGGCTCTTGAACGACGGTGTGCGGCCGCCGTGCTGTTCGAGGGCCGCGCCGCAGAAGGTGTTGAGGAGGATCTCGAGCGTGGTGTAGGCGCCGATCTCGTGCAGGGTCTTGCGTTTATCCTGGAAAATCTTGTTGCGCGCCATGTCCTTGGCTTGCAGCACGCAGTGCTTGGCCGGGCCGTGCATGTGCTCGACCAGGTCGCCGCTCAGGTGCCCGCCAAGCAGCGCCGTTTGCTGCTCGACGAAGGCGCGGGCGGCGGCGTTGGTCAGGTGTTCGATGGCCTTGCCGCGCAAGATCGCCAGCTTGCGCCGGCGCGAGTCGCGGGGGCCGAGTTGGCGATAGGTCTCCGGCAGGTCGTCACCTACCAGGTCGAGCAGCAGCGCCTCGACTTCCGCATACTGCAGCAATTCCATTTCCACGCCGTCTTCCAGGTCGATCAGCGCATAGCAGATGTCATCTGCGGCCTCCATCAGGTAGACCAGAGGGTGGCGTGCCCAGCGCTGGTCCTCCAATTGTGGCAGGCCCAGTTTGCGGGCGATCTGTTCGAGCAGTGGCAGTTCGCTCTGGTAGCTGCCGAACTTGTGTTTCTTGTAGCCCAGGGCATCGGCATGACGGGCGCTCCAGGGGTACTTCAAGTAAGTACCGAGGGTGGCGTAGGTCAGCCGGGTGCCGCCGTCGAACTGGTGATACTCCAGTTGGGTGAGGACGCGAAAGCCTTGGGCGTTGCCTTCGAAGTTGAGGAAATCGGCACGCTCGTCGTCGCTCATGTCGTCCAGCCAGCCACGCCCTGCTGCCTGCTGGAACCAGTGGCGGATGGCGTCTTCGCCGGAATGGCCGAACGGTGGGTTGCCAATGTCGTGGGCCAGGCAGGCCGATTGCACGATCATCCCCAGGTCACTGGGCTCGCACCAGTCCGGCAGGCTGTCACGCAAGGTTTCGCCCACCCGCATGCCGAGCGAGCGGCCGACGCAGCTGACTTCCAGTGAATGAGTCAGGCGCGTGTGAATATGGTCGTTGCTGGAGACGGGATGTACCTGGGTCTTGCGCCCAAGCCGGCGGAAGGCGCCGGAGAAGATGATCCGGTCGTGGTCCTTGTGGAAGGGGCTGCGCCCGAGTTCTTCGGGGCTGTACAGGGCTTTGCCCAGGCGTTCGCGGGTCAGCAGGGTATGCCAGTCCAAGGCTCGATCTCCTGTCGGTCGATGGGCATAGCTTCCTGTGTCGAGAGGCACCATGCAAGCTGAAGGTTGACGCGGTTTTTTGTAGGGGCAGCCTTGTGCTGCGAAGAGGCCGGTGTGGGCTACAGGTATCTGCTTTGCCTGCACCGGCCTCTTCGCAGCACAAGGCTGCTCCTACACGGGGCGTGTTGGGGGCTAAATGTCAGGGTCGCCGGCCATTTTGCAGGTACAGGCGGATCAGCGGCAGCAAGCTGCTGCTTAGGCGCACCAGCCGGGTGAGGTTGCCGCTGCGCACGCCCTTGCCGGTCAAAAAGCCCAAGGCGACCACGGCGCCAATGCCCCACAGCGGGGCGTGCTTGATGCCAAGCCCCCCGTGCAGCGAACTGCCCATGCCGCGTATGCGCTGCAGGGGTTCGAGCAGTTGCCCCGACTCGTGGCGGATTTCCTGGCGGTGCATCTCCATGCGCAGGCGCAGCAGCGCTTTGCGCAGTTCGCGTGGGTTACGGGTGTTGGGGAGTTCAGGCAGGCTCATGGCAACAGGCGCTCCCGGTCCTTGGCGAGTTCTTCGAGGGTCGCGCCGAAAGGCGATGACTCGTCGAACACTGCCGCTTTCAAACGCAACCCGCAGTACAGCGCGGCTAATCCATAGAACACGCACAGGCCGATGATGCCCGCCAGGCGATAACTGTCCCACAGCAGCACCAACAGCAACCCTGACAGCGCTGTCAGCAAGAGCAGGGCGAACACCAGTGCCAAGCCTGCGAACAGCAACAAGCTCAAGGTGCGGCCTTTTTGTTCCTGCAGCTCGATCCCGAACAGTTCGATGTGGCTGTGCAGCAGCCCGAGCATGGCCGCGCCCAGGCGCTTGCCGGAAGCGCTGGTGCCGATGGTGTCATTCTCCATGGGTGACCTCTCAGCGCCTGGCCAGCAGGCCGATCAACAGACCGACGCCTGCGGCAATACCGATGGCCTGCCAGGGGTTCTCCTGTACGTACTGCTCGGCGCTGCCGAGGGCCGCCTGGCCACGGTCGCGCACCGATTCCTGGGTCAGCTGCAGGGTTTCGCGGGCCTGGGTCAGGCGGTCGTGGATCTGCTCGCGCAATTCATCCGCTTGGTCGCCGGCGAGGTTCGCCGTGTCGGCAAGCAGCTTCTCGGTATCGCGGACCAGGGCCTGGAAGTCAGCCATCAATATCTCTTGCGCAGTCTTTGCCGATTTGCTGGCCATGGGGTCTCTCCCTGTCGATGTGTGATGGTAGTTCGAGTGATAGCACGCGCGGAAGGTTCAAGTGCCTGTGCTGGTATGGGCTTTGCTAAGTCTTTGCCACGTTGCGGGGCGCCACTGGCGGGCATTGCGCCGATTCAGGGCACCCTGCGTGACGTGTACCGTTAAACCTTAACCCAATCCACGACAAACCCAAGAAAAAACCACGCAGGCCTCGCCCATGTCATCCGATAGGGCAGGGGGCTGGCACCGATTCGGTGCAGGGATGCAGGTTCTTGAACTGTCCTGGTGCCTTTTCAGCAGGTCTGCCTATTTCATGGAACACATGCACAGCGCGATGGACTCTCTGGTCCACGGTTCGAATACCCTGTTCATCCTCATGGGCGCCATTCTGGTGCTGGCCATGCATGCTGGCTTCGCTTTTCTCGAAGTGGGCACCGTGCGGCACAAGAACCAGGTCAATGCGTTGTCGAAGATTCTCAGCGACTTTGCCATCTCGGCGTTGGTGTACTTCTTCATCGGCTACTGGATCGCCTATGGCGTGAACTTCTTCCAGCCGGCGACGGCACTGGCAGCCGACCATGGCTATGCGCTGGTCAAATGCTTCTTTCTGTTGACGTTCGCGGCGGCCATCCCGGCGATCATCTCTGGAGGGATTGCCGAGCGGGCGCGTTTTGTCCCGCAGCTGTGTGCCACGGCGTTGATCGTGGCGTTTGTCTACCCGTTCTTCGAAGGCGTGGTGTGGAACGGCAACCTGGGCGTGCAGGCTTGGCTGCAAGCACGCTTTGGCGCGCCGTTCCATGACTTTGCCGGTTCCGTCGTGGTGCATGCCATGGGCGGCTGGCTGGCACTGGCCGCCGTCGTGCTACTGGGCGCCCGGCGCGGGCGGTACCGCGATGGGCGCCTGGTGGCGTTCGCACCGTCGAGCATTCCGTTCCTGGCGCTGGGGTCGTGGATCCTGATCATTGGCTGGTTCGGCTTCAATGTCATGAGCGCCCAGACCTTACAGGGGGTTAGCGGCCTGGTGGCGATCAACTCGTTACTGGCCATGGTCGGGGGCACCTTGGCGGCGCTGCTGGCCGGGCGTAACGACCCAGGGTTCTTGCATAACGGGCCGCTGGCTGGGCTGGTGGCGATTTGTGCTGGCTCCGACCTGATGCACCCGATTGGCGCGCTGGCCACCGGCCTGGTGGCCGGGGTGCTGTTCGTCTGGAGTTTTACCGCGGCACAGAACCGCTGGAAAATCGACGACGTGCTGGGTGTGTGGCCGTTGCACGGCCTGTGTGGCGTGTGGGGTGGCATTGCCTGCGGCGTGTTCGGCCAGGCGGCGCTGGGCGGCATGGGTGGCGTCAGCCTGGTCAGCCAATTGCTGGGCAGCTTGATGGGTGTACTGGTGGCATTGCTGGGGGGCTTTACCATCTATGGTGCAATCCGCGCAGTGCACGGCTTGCGCTTGAGCCACGAGCAGGAGTTCCAGGGCGCGGATCTGTCGCTGCACCGCATCGGTGCAACCAGTCAGGATTGAGCGAGGTCAGGTGCGCGCAGGGCGGTACGGACCTAGAATAGGCTTTTCCAAAGCCAAACCGAGACCCGCCCCATGCTGCCTGAATGCCAACTGTTCGGCACCCTCGGCTGCCACCTGTGCGAAGTGGCCGAGGCCGTGCTGATGCCTTTCGTCGATCATGGCCTGTTGGTGGAACTGGTCGACATTGCCGATAACGAGGCCATGTTCGAGCGCTACGGCCTGATCATTCCCGTGCTGCGACGGTGTGACACCGGCGCTGAGCTGCACTGGCCGTTCGATGCCGAGCAAGTGGTGACGTTTCTCGCGCCGTGAGCCCGAGGCTCTGGCCAATTTTTGCAGGTGCTGTGTGGCGCACTTGAAAGAATACGCGCGCTGTTCGGCGCACCGGTGGTCACGGGTACCTGCCGGGGCTGCAATGAGCCGAGGGCGAATTGACGACGGCGAGGGCAAGACCGTATGCTGTATATAAATACAGTATACGAGGTAAAGCCATGCTCAACGTCGAGCAACTCAAGTACAGCGTCAACCGCATGCCTGTAGAGCGGGTGTGCGACGCCGTTCTGGAACTGCGCCTCGAGGGCCTGGTGACCGATGACCGCACACCGTTCGGCAAGGTCCACTTCAACACCTGTTTTGCCGAAATCGAGGCCTTGTTCCAGCGTGCCGGCTACCACCGTGGGCTGGATGTGGTGGGTTATCAGGGGTTGTTGTATGCCTTGTATGACCCCGGCCGCTGGGAGGCGGTGCAGGTACTGCGCTGGTTGAAGGAGCGCAGCGAGGCGCGGGATCAGGCTGGTTGAGGTGGCGGGCTTGGGGGATAATGCGCGGCCTTGTACCTTTCGAGCACTGCCATGAACCCGCCTTTCGACCCCGCCCGCCAGCAAGCCAGCACGGTGTGCCTGCCACCCGGCAACTGGGCGACGGTGCTCGATTGCCTGTGTGACCATTTCAAGGCCATTGATCGCGCGCAGTGGCTTGACCGCTTTGCCCGAGGCCGGGTGCTGGATGCCCAGGGGCAGGCCATCCCATCCGAACTGGCTTACCGACGTGGCATGCGCTTGCATTATTTTCGCGAGGTGCCGAACGAGCGGCCTATCCCTGTGCAGGAAGCCGTGCTGCACGTGGATGAGCACTTGGTGGTCGCCGATAAACCGCATTTTCTGCCGGTTACACCCACCGGTGAATATGTCGAGCAGACCCTGTTGCGCCGGCTGATCCGGCGCCTGGACAATCCGCACCTGGTGCCATTGCACCGCATCGACCGGCATACCGCAGGGCTGGTCCTGTTCTCTGCCAACCCGCAGACCCGCAGTGCGTATCAGCGCTTGTTCCCCGAGCGACGAATCGACAAGCGCTACCAGGCCATCGCCGCTGCCATGCCGCAGCATGAGTTCCCGCTGGTGCATAAAAGCCGTCTGGTGCATGGCGAGCCGTTTTTTCGCATGCATGAGGTCGAGGGCGCGGACAACAGCGAAACCTTTGCCCAAGTGCTGGAAACGCAGGGCAATTTGTGGCGTTACGGTTTGTCGCCTGTGACCGGCAAGACCCATCAGTTGCGTGTGCACATGGCGGCGTTGGGAGCGGCGATCTGCAACGACCCGTTCTACCCTGAACTGCTCCAGGTCGAAGACGATTACCAAAAGCCGTTGAAGTTGTTGGCGCAGAGCTTGCGTTTTGATGACCCGTTGACGGGAGAAGAGCGCTACTTCGAGACCCGGTTGCGCCTGGACTGGTAACGCCCCAGCCCACCATCCGCGGTCTCTGTAGGAGCAGCCTTGCGCTGCGAAAGGGCCGGTGCAAGCAAAGCAGATATCTGCAGCCCACCCCGGCCTCTTCGCAGCACAAGGCTGCTCCTACAAAAGCGCAGCGTCTCAGCGGTTGAAGCGCTCCACCAGCGAGTACTGGCTCCCCGCCGTGCTGGTCAGCTCTTCGCTGAGCTGTGCCGAATGCTGGGCCTGTTCGGCGGTCTGGTCGGCCAGTGTGGCGATGGTGCTGATGTTGCGGCTGATCTCGTCGGCCACAGCGGTCTGCTCTTCGGTAGCGGCCGCAATCTGGGTCGCCATGTCGGTGATGTTGGCCACCGCTTCGCTGATCCCGACCAAAGCCTCATCGGCCTGCATCACCCGGTCGACCCCTTCCTGCGCCTGGCGATGGCCGGTTTCCATGGTCAGCACTGCATTGCTGGCGGTCTGCTGCAGCTTGGCGATCAGGTTGTGGATCTGCCCGGTGGACTCGGCAGTGCGCTGGGCCAGCTGGCGTACTTCATCGGCCACGACGGCAAAGCCACGGCCCATCTCACCGGCGCGGGCCGCTTCGATGGCAGCGTTCAGCGCCAGCAGGTTGGTCTGGTCGGCGATGCCTTTGATCACATCGACCACACCGCCGATTTCGTCACTGTCCTTGGCCAATTGCGTCACCGTCTGGCCAGTTTCACCCACGGCGGCCGACAAACGCTCGATGGCCTCGCGGGTCTCACCGGCAATCTGCCGGCCCTGGCTGGTCAGGCGATTGGCTTCCTGGGTGGCGTCGGCGGTGCGCTGTACGTGGTTGGCCACTTCCTGGGTGGTGGCGGCCATTTGGTTGACGGCGGCCGCCACTTGTTCGGTTTCCACGCGCTGGCGCTCCAGCCCGGAGGAGCTCTGGTGGGCCAGGGCGTCGGATTGCCGTGCCTGTTCGCTGAGGTGTTCGGCACTGTCCTGCAGCCGCGTCAGGCAGGTCTTCATGCGTGCATCCTGGCTGAGCATGGCCATTTCCAAGCGGGCCTGAACCCCGCGGCTGTCGGTGTACATCTGCGCGATCAGCGGGTCGGAGGTGGTTTGCTCGGCCAGCCGTAGCAGGCGCTTGAGGCCACGCTGTTGCCAGGTCAGCCCGAGCAGGCCGAGTGGTACCGACAGGGCGGCGGCCAGGCCGAAGCCCCAGGAGTGGCCCAGCCAGTTGCCGATCAGGAAGCCCACCTGGCTGACCAGGATGAACGGCAGCCAGTCTTGCAGAATCGGCAGCCACTGATCGCGACGTGGCACCGCCGACTTGCCCTGGTTGAGGCGCTGGTAAAGCGCTTCGGCACGGCGGATCTGTTCGGCGGTGGGCTTGACCCGCACCGACTCGAAACCGACCACCTGGTTGTTGTCGAAAACCGGCGTGACATAAGCGTTGACCCAGTAGTGGTCACCGTTCTTGCAGCGGTTCTTGACGATGCCCATCCACGGCTGGCCTTGCTTGAGGGTCTGCCACATGTGGGCAAACACCGCGGCCGGCACGTCAGGGTGACGCACCAGGTTGTGCGGCGCGCCGGTCAGCTCCTCGCGCGTGAACCCACTGATGTCGATGAACGCGTCATTGCAGTAGCTGATCACGCCCTTGGCGTTGGTGGTGGAGATCAACCGCTGCTGGGCAGGGAAAGTCCGTTCTCTCTGGGTAATCGGCTGGTTGTTACGCATGGGTCGGTAATCCGCAAGAATCCGCAAGGCTTTGGTGAGGTATCGGCAAGCCACTGGTTTTATTGAATGGATATTTAATGTGCTTGATTTGTGGCAATGAGCCATCTTCTGATTTGAGCTAGGGAGCGGCTGATTTCGATGAAGATAGCGGCATTATTGCTAATTTATGACGGGCGGGTCGGATGATGACTTAGTGGGCGGCAAAGAGCCAGCATGCGCGAAGGGAGGAGGGGCGTCTCTAGGGCGTTGGCGTGTATGAGATCGAGCGCCGC